>JADFYW010000036.1 GCA_015232855.1 Fibrobacteria bacterium | reverse complement strand
CACCTGTAAAGTACCATCACTGGCTACAACCGTATTATAATTAGCGGATATTTGTGCAATAAGCTTTCCACCACTTGAACTAAGTGTTAACGTTTCTGATTCTCCGGTTGCGGTAGTTATAACCGCTTGATAGGTTAAGTCTGGCGAAACAACCTGATCTTCTACCACAATGTAGACGGGAGTCTGGGCTTCAGGTATTGAAGTAACTTCTGCTCCCCCGGAACTCAGTGAAAAATAAGCGTCAGCGGTTACATTAACCGGTTGAACATAAATAGTATCACGAGCAATATCTGAAGCATCATAAGGATTAGTCCAGCTTATGACTACGGTATCAGTAGTGGAAACTTCAAGATTACCATTATTGTCCGTAGAGGTTGCTACAGAAAGATCATGGAGATTATTGAATATTCTGGCGTAGGTACCGTTCGAGCCGGTAATAGTTGAATCTTTAAGACTCTCTTCATCACCGGATATCCAGGCTGAATCGGAGAACTGCAACGTATCACTGCCAAGATAATTAGTCGAAATTCTTACCCGATATTGAGTCACATTCCCCAGGACAACATCATTGGTAAAAGCGACCCCATTCTCATCAAGAATTTCAAGCAGCGAAGCTGTTGATGAACGGGTATAAGCTTCTTCTAAAATATCACTGGTCCTCCATTCAGAAAGCACCGCTATTGCCTTAAGTGTGGCAGTAGATACAATAGTGATGGGAGAATTATCGTACAGCTGCGTACTGCCGGTTACCGATGAATCCGGGTCTGTACCATCAGTGGTATAATAAAGAGCTGCAGTTCCATTATTAGAAGACAGAGTGATATCAATACTGGAAGTAAAACCAGAAGCAGCCGGATTGGCTTCTACCGTTAATATCGGCATATAACTTTCCGAATCCACCGCAGATTGTACATAAGCAGGAAGATTATACGCAATGGCTTTAACCGTAGTTGGACCACTTATGTCAAACGGTGCTGTATATTGGGTACTTGCACTGGTAGGTGCAGAGCCATCTGTTGTATAATAAATAATAGTACCACTAATCGGATGAGTAATGCTAATCGTTGTATCAGTTAAGAACGTAGTGGTTGACGGGACAATAACCGGAGCAGTAAGAGTATCTCGTTTCGTGTAAGTCTCGCTGATAATGCCACTGGGTACACTGGTACCATTAGTACTATAAAACCGAACTTCCACCACATCACCGGTAACAAGTAAGCCGGAACCATTGTAATCATACAAAGCACTGGTAGCAGAATCAGGGTTAGAACCATCTGTTGTATAATAAATTTTATCACCGGAATCCGCTGGAACCAGATACACAGTGGTATCCTCTGTAAAATAAGTAGTAGCAGGATTGGCATAGGGACTCTCTACCAGATCACGTTCTCTCAGGATATACAACGTATCATTCGAAATAGCAAAATTTCCGGCGTCATTATATATATAAGCCACTGCCCGGATAGTGGTAGTGGCACTGATAGCCACTGCACCAGAATAATCCAGCCCCGTTGTTTCATCAGGTTGAGAACCATTTATGGTGTAATGAATACTTGCCCCTCCGGTAGTAGTACTGAGGGTAAAATTGGTATCATTCTGAAACCATGTCCCGTTCACAGGCAAAATAGTTGGGGTTGCAACCGACTTTCCGGCATATTGGGCATTTCCTGTGGCAACGTCTGTTGTATACAGCGGGTCGGTATAAGTTACGGTAAGTTGTTCACCTCCCAGATTCACCTGAAGAGTACCGTCACTGGCAACAACCGCATCATAATTTGCAGCTACCTGAGCGATAAGTTTTCCTCCGCTGACCGTAAGTGCCAGAGTCTCGGATTCACCGGAACCCGTAGTGATAATGGCCTGATAGGTTAAGTCCGGAGAAACAACCTGGTCTTCAACCACAATATAAACAGGGGTTTGTGCTTCGGGCAGGGAAGTTTCCAGAGCACCACCAGAACTGAGTGAGAAATAAGCACTGGCTGTTACGTTGACTGGTTTCACATACACCGTATCACTAACCACATCTGTTTGATCAAAAGGGTTGGTCCAGCTTATGACTACGGTATCAGTTGTTGATACTTCAAGATTTCCATTGTTATCTGTAGAAGAAGCTACAGAAAGATCATGCACATTATTAAAGATTCTGGCATACGTGACGTTGGATCCCGTTATCGTGGTATCTTTCAGGCTTTCCTCATCACCTGAAATCCACGCGGAACCAGAGAATACCAATGTATCACTACCAAGATAATTGGTGGATATTTTTACCCGGTATTTAGTCACATTACCAAGCACAATGTTGTTGGTAAAAGCTACACCATTTTCATCGAGAATTTCAAGCAGTGAAGCTGTTGATGAACGGGTATAGACTTCTTCCAGAATATCACTGGTCCGCCATTCAGAAAGAACGGCTATTGCCTTAAGTGTGGTGGTGGATACAATAGTTATGGGTGAGTCACCATAAAGCATAGTACTGCCCGTCACTGATGAATCGGGATCCGTGCCATCGATAGTATAATAAATGGCAGCACCGCTATTGTTGGACGACAGGGATACAGACACACTTGATGTAAAAGGAGATGCGACAGGACTGGCTTCTACCGTTAATATCGGCATATAGCTTTCTGAGTCGACTACACTTTGTACATAAGCAGGAGGATTATAAGCAATAGCCTTCACCGTAGTTGGAGTGTTTATAGAAAAAGGAACAGTATATTGTGTACTGGCATTGGTAGGTGTTGAACCATCAGTGGTATAATAAATCTTGGTACCAGCTACCGGATGGGTAATAGTAATAATGGTATCGGTTAGGAAGGTTGTTGATGATGGACTAATGACAGGAGCGGTTAACGTATCTCGCTTAGTATAAGTCTCGCTAATAATATTACTGGGAACACTGGTTCCGTTGGTGCTGTAAAAGCGGACCTGAACCACATCACCAGTAATGCTCAATCCAGAACCGTTATAATCATACAAATCTGAAGTGGCAGAATCAGGAGAATTTCCGTCGAGGGTATAATAAATCTTATCACTGGAATCCGCAGGCACCAGTAATACCGTTATTTCGTCTGAATAATAGGTGGTGGCAGGATTAGCATGCGGGTTCCCTACCAGTGCACGTTCTCTCAGTGTATACAGTGTATCATTCGAAATAGCGAAATTCCCGGCATCATTATAAATATAGGCCACTGCGCGAATAGTGGTAGTAGCACTGATTGCCACAGCACTGGAATAATCTTCCCCCGTAGCTTCATCGGGCTGTGAGCCATCAATGGTATAATGAATACTGGCATCCCCGGTAGTAGTAGTAAGCGTAAAAGTTGTATCCTCCTGAAACCAGGTTCCACTCACAGGCAGAATAGTAGGAGTCGCAACCGTCCTGCCCGTAAATTGGGCATTTCCCGTGGCCACATCTGTGGAATAAAGAGGATCCGTATAGGTAACTGTAACTTGTTCCCCGCCCAGATTTATCTGAAGCGTTCCGTCACTGGTGGCAACGGCCTCATAATTAGCAGGTATCTGAGCTATAAGTTTGCCGCCGCTTTCGGTTAGTGCCAGAACCTCAGACTCACCGGTTGGCGAAGTGATGATTGCCTGATAAGTTAAACCAGGAGATACCGCCTGGTCTTCCACTACTACATAAACCGGTGTTTGACCCTCTGGTAATGTGGCTGCCGAAGCACCACCGGAACTGAGTGAGAAATAAGCGTTAGCCGCTACATTAACCGGCTGCACATACACGGTATCGCTTACAACATCAGAAGCGTCAAAAGGGTTTGTCCAGCTGACTACTATAGTATCGGTACCGGACACTTCGAGTGTGCCGTTGTTATCTGTTGAAGAACCCGCTAAAAGATCGTATTCATCATTAAATATTCTGGCATAGGTAGCATTGGAACTTATTATGGTGGAAGTTGCCAGCGTCTCATCATCACCGGAAGTTAAAGCGGCACCGGACAACTGCAGGGTACTATTCCCCATATAGTTAGTTGAAACCCGAACCTGATAATTAACCACATTTGCCAGCACAACATCATTGGTAAAGGCAGCCCCATTTTCATCGAGGATTTCAAGGAGAGACGTCGTGGAAGTACGGGTATACGTTGCCGGCAAAACATCACTGGTACGCCAGCCAGCTAACACCGCCCTGACTCTAAGGTTAGTCGTATTCACAATATTAAGGGGTGTGTTATAAAGTAACGTACTACCGGTTACTGAAGAATCGGGATCCGTTCCGTCGGTGGTATAATAAATGGCAGCACTACCATTGTTGGAAGAAAGAGTCACTAACACACTGGAAGTAAAAGTTGATGGTGCAGGACTTGCGGAAACCGTCAAAATCGGCATATAGGTTTCTTCTCGTACCGCACTGTTCATATAGGCCGGAAGATTATAAGCAATAGCCTTAATGGTCATAGGACCATTTACGGGTATAGGACCCGAATAGGGAGTACTGCTACTAGTTGGCTCTGTTCCGTTAGTAGTGTAATATATATCTGTCCCGGCTACCGAATGGGAAAGTACAACCGTCGTGTCGGTTAAAAATGTTGTAGATGCGGGAGTAAACACAGGCGGAGTAAGCGTATCTCGTTTTGTATAGGTTTCAGTAACTATGGCACTTGGTTGGGAAGTCCCATTTGTCGCGTAAAACTTAATAACAACATCACCACTCACTGCAATGCCCGAACCACTATAGTTGTATAAGGTACCAGAGTTGGAATCCGGAGTAGAACCATTGGTGGTGTAATAAATTTTATCACTGGAATCCGAAGGAACTAAATACACAAGGGTATCTTCTGTAAAATAGGTGGTTGCAGGATTAGCCCAGGGAGCATTCACCGTATCCCTCTTGAAGAAAGTTGCAGTAAGAACACTACTCTCAACGAAATTGTTTGAAGCATTTATTTCAAAATAAGCAATAGCTCTTATGTTGGTAGTAGCATTGATAGTAATAGAACCGGAATACACAGTACCAGTTGTGTGGGTCGGGTCTGATCCGTTAGTAGTATACCGGATAAGTGCCCCGCCCATTGCAGACAAGGCTACAGTAGTATCATTTAAAAAGTAAGTACCGGAAACAGGAGCAGACGTAGGGGTACTTACTGCTTTTGGAGCGTAAGAGGCAGTCTTATTGGCTGTTTCTCCATAGAGAGGATCCGTATAAGCCGCAAACAAATTATTACCGGCAAGATTTATATCAAGCTGATTGCTACCAGTAGAAAGTGCTGCGTATGCTGCTGAAATAGAGCCCACCAACAAGCTTCCCTGTGTAGAAAGTGATACTGTTTCTGATTCTCCAGTGCTTGAAGTAAGAGTAACCGAATAACTTTGACCTGATTTGGCAGCCTGATCCTGAACAATGATATACACCGGTGTAGCGGCTTCAGCAAAAGCACTGGTTGTATCATTCAATGAAGTTGAAGTACTGAAATGAACACTTGCCGATACATTAGCCGGTTGAACAAAAGCGGTATCCTTTGCAACATCAGAATTATCCTCAGGATTTGTCCAGATTACAATGATGGTATCATAAGCCGCAGCCTGTAACGTACCATCCCCAGAACTTGCACTGGCAACATCAAAAGCAAATGCGTTACGATATACAATATCATAGCTTCCTTCGGCCCCTGTATTAGTAGACATAGTTAAGGTTTCAGAATCTTCATTAGCTTCTGTTGTAGAGACAGGTTGGTAAGAAGCAACTCCCGACTGATTTGTTGATAATTTAACCGAATACTGGGCTGCATCACCGGTTAGTATGTTACTGGTAAGAGCACCTCCACTGGCATCCAAAATCTCAATTTTTGAAGGAACATTATTTTTGGTATAAGAAGCGGTAAGCACATCACTGGGCGTCCAACCAGACATAATTGCCAGTGCTTTAATGGTAGTGCTAGCCGTAATATTGATTGCACCGGAATACTGCAATGTAGAACCACCCGGACTTGTAGCGGGAGTAGAATTATCAAGCGTATATAAAATAGTAGCCCCACCCGTTGATGTATTTAAGGTCACACTCAACTGAGAATTAAAACTAGTCCCCGATACAGGAGTGGCCGTAGGAGTAGCAACCTTCTGGACATTTGAATTTGTAATTTCCAGAGTTTGTTCCAAAATGGTCTGTCCTCCACTGTGATCAATAGTAACACGGACCTGATCAGGGACAATCCCATACCGCCATACTTCGTCCCCATTAGCAAAAATTGCATGAACCGTGTATTGGTCCAAATGAGGATTAGTCCCGGTTAGCCCAAAATGCTGTACCTGGGTAGCCTGACTTCCATAGCCTGAACCGCCATCAATTTCACGCATACCAACCATGTTATTTACATTATATGAACCGGATGAGTAATCAACAAAACTATGAAGATAAACTCGGCTACCAATCCCATCTTTAGTTTTCGTCTCTTTATCAGCACTGGCACCGGATACCATAACATCCAGATAGTGTTCCGCATTAGGACCTGATGGTGCGTTACCTGGATGGCCAGCCGGCCTGTTGGTAGAATTTGTGAGATTTAAATACAAACGTCCCTCATTACATAGAAACATATCCAAATCACCATCATTATCCACATCACCAAAAGTCACACCATTTGCCCACCCACTAGTACCCGGCCCAGAAACAGTAGAATACGTATTTCCATCCAATACGTTAGAGCCATTCTGTAAATAAAGATTGTGCGCTGTGTAGTTATTATGAACAACATATACATCCTGCCAGCCATCATTATTAAGATCGCCATAGGCAACACCTCCGCTTTGTCTTAGTGTTGTATTGCCGAAAACGACATTGCCGTTCAATTGTAATTTATCAGCAAAATTACCCGATGAAAAACCAACAGCATTGTAACCAAATTTATTCTCAAAGAACTGATCTCTATAAGATGTCCCAGCTCTGCCATTACTATTCACATACAATATATCCAAATCCCCGTCATTTTCTGCGTCCCAGGCAACAACTCCAGACCAGTACATATGATTGGTTGTAACAGGTGTGCTAGGATTGAGCACAAGCTTACTAATCTCATAAAACGCTAACGTACTTGAACCCGGTTGTGTAGCATTAAACCACACATAAAGTCTATTATTACTTACCCCCTGATCTACTGCATAAAGGATATCCTGTTTCCCATCATTATTGATGTCCGCTGTCACCGAGTAACTACCATTAACAGCCCCTCCCGGACCAGTGGCATAGCCTCCAGAGCCATCATAGCGCCTAGTTTCCCAATTCCCTTGACTATAATCATAGAACCAATTGTTTAAATCTCCAGGATAACTTGGATACATATTGTAATGGATATAGCTATAACTTGAGCCAGACGAATGGAACAAATCAAGAAGGCCATCACCGTTGGCATCAAACCATCCGGCACCCTGGGGATTATTTACTTCACCAATTGTAGTATTATATCCACTCCCTACTAAAGACATGGCATAACCAGGAGCACCTCCGTTTCTGAAAAGAAATGATTTTGGAACTGAAGAACCACCGGTATTGGTGAAGAGATCGAGATCTCCGTCATTATCAAAGTCCACCCAGGCAACCTGGCGTTCTGGACCATAATATGATAAAACCTGAGTATATGAGCCTGGATCGTTGGGATTATTCTTCCAAATATAGACATATCCCAGATCTTGACCTGTACTGTATGTGGTGGCCAAATCAATATACCCGTCATTATTGTAATCACCAAATGCAGCAGCAGTAAAAACCAATGTACCAATGCCATCATTTGTTTTTTCAGCAAAGTACGTGCTAAAACTCTGCGCCTTGATTTGTATAGCCGCAACTCCTAAAATGAATATCAAAAAAAACAGGGGCTTCAATAAAACCCCTGTTGATACGATACTGCTGCCGGATTCATTTTTCCTGTAGAATGGCACTTCCATATTTTTTCTCTCTCTTTAGATTTCCCTGGCGCGAAAAACCACATTTCCGCACGTCAGACGTTCATCTTTTTATTTAAAACTTTGCTATGTCCCCCCCAAAATCAAGTAGTCGCTGCCCACTCAGCTTTGGAATTTGCTTTTAGCTAATAAACTAGATTAGTTTAATAACTTAAGGCAATGTATAATCTAATCTTTTTCCCTATGAAATAAAGGCCTACTCCAAAAAATATTCATATAACTTGTGGAGATCTGAAATAGCCGGGTAATAGACAAAATCCCCTGAACACAGCACCCAGAGTGCATATCCAAAAAACGCCTGACACAACCACGCAATACAGAAACTATTATACATCATAACCAGACACTCGGCCCGAAGTTTTGAGGATTTTGTGTTTTTTGGATGTATACAAAATCCAAATTTTCCTGATTCTTTGCAGCTTTAAAATACATTTTAACCTGCACTCTATTGGGATAAACTTCACCCCCAACAATTGCTCTTATTGAAATGACACAGGAAGAAGAGAGGTACAACAAAACAAACACAAAAAGCACAAACTTGAGTCAATACTTTTTACCTCTGTAACCACAGCATCTCTTTGCAATAAAAAAAGGCCTACCGGCAAGAGCGTCAAAGCCCATCGGTAAGCCATATATTGATTAAGCCAACGAAAATTTATTCGTCAATAATCTTAAATAAATTCATTATGAGTTCGTTTATTTCTGCTGTCCTGTGGGGATTAAGAGATTTAGCATTGAGATAGTCATCCAGGGCCCCCTTATAATTTCCAATAATGGTATTTACAAAACCCCGGCACAAATAGCTTGTCACATAATTAGGATCATATTGGATAGCCATATTAAAAGCTTTCATCGCTTCTTCACGTCTCCCCATCTCACACCAAATCATCCCAATGTAGGTATGGGCAACAGCAGAAGAAGGGTCTATATCGAGAGCCTTCACCAAAACTCTTTCCGCATTCTCAAAATCTTTCATTTTCTCATACGCTATTCCCGAATAATACCAGGCATAAAAATTCTTCGGATGCTGGGCGATGACTTTTTGAAAGCAATCAATTGCTTCCTGGCTTTTATTTGTGTGTTCTAACAGCATAAGCCCCTTTTCCATGTAGGCATCCAGGTCCGGATGAATAGAAATTGCCTGGTCGAGATAATGAAGGGCCTCTGTATAAGCTTTTTTTTCTTTACTTTCCTCTGCTTCATTTAAAAAGAGCAGAACACAATACACACCTGGATTTTCAGATTTGCTACAATTTACGATTAGTTTATCAGTTTCGTTATAACGGGAAATTACATTTTGCGTTTGTGTAAAGGCCGGAAAAGTAATCAAGGTCAAAAACAAAAAGCCTTTTGCAATAAATTTCAACACTGTCCCTCCCTGAAAATGAATGAAAATTGCAGATCTTAAAAAGCAGTTAATGCTTCCAGGTGGCTCTGAGGTAGAATTATTCTCCTACTTCTATTGTACCGGGAAAAAATTTAAAAGTCAATACCGAAAATTGAACAACCTGGTTATTTGCTCAAATTTTTGACTAAAACTGTGTTTTTTTGGCTTTTAGGGGGGGGAACCGATTTTCCAGTAAAACACGAATTGGACACCTGTGTAAAACCCGGAAAACTCACCTCTTACTTTTCGTAATATACGACCAGGTCCTGAGTTAGACCATTTATCAATGACAGCTTCATCATCAATTCGGCTTCCATAGGATTCTAGCAATAATTCGTCTCCTTTTTCAGGATAATTATATAATTGCTCAAATACACGGGAACTACCCTCTATTTTTTCAATTCTAAAACGCTCTACGGTAAGAAAACGGTAACCGCCTTGCATTCGTAACCCGAGCCAGTTAAGGAGCAACCATCCGGTTTCAAAATGAATTTTATGCTGCCAGGTCAATCCGGGAGATAGATAATATCTTGCCAAATCATTATCACCTGAATTTTCAGTGTATTCCGTATTCACCAAAATCTGTGCACTCCCTGCCAGTATCCCAAAACTGTAGCCCATCGAAAGGGTAATACCCGGTTCCCAGACATGGTCATAGGCCACTGCTAATGAAAGAGGTAAAAAAGTATACGTTTCTTTTGACTCTACAAGTCCTGTGCCAAGCCCCGCTTCAGAAAGAGCGGTGACTGAGCGATGAGTAAATTGTTCATGCCAATAATCGCCTTCAAAACCAACTCTCCAACATTTTTGTTTTACTCCTAAACCAATAGTCTGAAAAAGTTTTCCATCAAAACCGTTTGAAATATTCTCTCCATTACTGCTGGTATCAATCTTTTGCTCCAACAGCAACATAAACCGGTTGAGATCTTTTGCATTATACCAGCTGTAACCTAAATCACCCAAAAAATATATTTCAAAAGATCCAGCCGGTGTAATAAGACCGAACAACAAAATCAAAACATACCCGTGAAAAACTACGCGTCGCAACATATTCATTCATCTTTTGTATGCACAGCAGTGCCTCATTACAATTTGCCAAGAAATGAAAAATATTGTTTTTCCATTTCAGGGATTTCAACTGAGACATCATGATTAGCGAGAATAAAATCATGACCAATCTTAGACATTGCAGGCCAATCCCCATGACAAGAAACCATTTTAAGGATGTTCTTCCTTAAACCTTCTATGTCCCGTTCCTCAGAAAGAAATGCATTTTTACCGTCTAATACCACATTTGGGATATCATCATGCCAACTTGCAATAATAGGCATCCCGGAGGCCTGTGCCTCGAGAAGAACCGTGGGAGCACCACCTTCACAATCGCCATCAAGGGCTGTCTGAGACGGCTGTAACAAAATATCATGACTTGCATAATAAGACTTTAAATCAAGTGGATTAACATATCCGCAAAGGTGCACCCTCTGTTTCATATGGAGGGAGCTAATCATTTGTTCCACTTTTTTTCGCTGAGGCCCATCGCCAATAATCGTCAGGTCCCAGTCAATACCGTTATTCCCCTTTTCCAATCCTTCCAGGGCTGAAAGCGCAGTCAGCAAGCCCTTTTTATCTACAAACCGACCTACAAACAAAAATCGGATAGGACGTTTTCCGTCCCAGAAGCGGGGATTATAGGTATACTGCCCGGGATATATTGCTATACGCTGTATAAAAATTTTATCCCAGGAACATCCCAGCTTAACAAGCTTGTCACGCATGACAGGTCCTTCTACAAAGAAACCCGCCCCCTGTGCAAATAATTTTTTATACCCATGCATTGCCCGTTTCAGATATTTTTTATGCGATAAATCATACCCATAAAAATTTGTAATCAATGGTTTTTTAAGAGATTGAGCCAGCCCCAGAGACACCAGGGCCCGATAACCATAATGAGCGTGAATAAGTTCAAATTTTTGTGCATGAAGCGATTGCATACAATTCTGATAATCAACCTCAGCATAGCTATTACGAAATCTGGAAGTTAAATCAGCTAAGCGACGCTTTGTGGGTGAGCAGGATAATATTTTCCCTTCGGGGAGGGGAAACGTATCAACATTTTCATACTCAGCAGCTAACACCAGTGGACGAAACTTTTTCATACCTGTCAGCATATTCCATACAAAAGTTTCTGAAAGACCAAGATATCTGTTCAATAAATGAAGGGCTGTTAACATATTCCTGATTTTTCCTCATACAAATATCTTAGCCATATCTCAATAGTTGTCATCCGGGCATACAACTGAGGATTATTCTCCATTTTCGCGAGTTCCATGGTTTCCATTTCTTTTACCAGAGAAGGCTCAACAACATCCCGATATAAACGCTTTCCTGATTGTAACATACTACTGAACCATTTAAGAGATTTTTCGTCCTTCATCCATTCCCGGTAGTTTTGGTATTCTAAATTATCCTCTTTATACCCAAGTTTTACAGGTATCCGCTTTATTTTACGCAAAAAGGTCCTTGCCGTATTTACCGGTTTTGATATGGGCTGACCCGTTTTCTGCCAGGGAATGGACCTGAAAAACATGGGAAAAGCCAATAATAAGGCACGATGATACAGTGTTCCGTTTACACGGTATTCATCCGGCAATGAAAACAGAAATTCCAGCAGCTTATTTGCCATAAATGGTTTTCGCTGCACTGCGGCTCCGGATGCTTCCATTATCCCTGAATTTATTAACCGTCGTCCCCGATTAGCTATCAAATATGGTTCAATATGTTCACAATCATAATAGGGGTCTGTATAGTCATCAAACTCATAAAATCTACTGTAATGTTCACCTGCAACCTCAGCATCAATGGCCCTATTATAGATATTACCCATAAGGTATGACGCACCGGCAACAACATCTCCTAAGAACCCATTAATATTTACCTTGGCTAATCGACGAAAACTATCAAGAAACTGAAAGGAATGAAGATCAAGCATGCAACTCATTCCATCGGTTCGCCAAACAGCCTCAGCTCTTCCGTTAAGCCAATTATCTTCATTTAATTCCATTACCAGGTGAGAGGTATCTTTTAGAGCAGCTGCCTTTGAAGCCAAAACAATGTCAATGCAATCGCGTTTTCCAAAGGTCAATGCCCCCGCACAAGCAGTGTCCGGTATTGCAGCCAGGATACATCTTGAGTCAAGCCCTCCACTTAACGTAACCGACACCTTTTCTTTGGCAAATAACCTACTCAAAACAGCTGTTTTTAAATGTTCTGCCAGCCCTTCCACGGCTTCAGAAAATGAAATACGCTGAGAAGGTATCATACCCCAATTCCAGTACCGCTTTCTATCAATAATTTTTTTATGAGTGATATCGTAAGTGATAATCGTTGCAGCGGAAACCAGACTGACTTTTTTAAACCAGCTATATTCACCCATAAGGTGGCCAAGATTCAAAAAACAGTCCACCATTTCGGATTCCAGTTCAGGCGAAAAACAAGAAAAGCCTAAGAAACCCTTGAGTTCTGAAGAAAAAATAAGTTCAGCGCCCGAATGGTAAAGGTAAAGAGGCCGCAATCCAAGTCTATCGGTGATGATATGGAACTGGGATAAGGCCCGGTCAAATAATAATACTGTGAATTCTCCATCAATTTCCAGGAGCATCTGTTCTAACTTTTTTTCTTTATAGGCCTGTATTATTAACCCACAAAAATCAGTCACCTTCCTGGTGAGCTTTTTTTTGCACTCTTTCAGGTTAAAGATCTCTCCATCAACAGCACAAACAATTTCCGGTTCAGAAGCAATAGCCTTTTCTTTTTCAGAATAGAACGCTTCAACTTGACCCAGAATAAAGCCCGGAACCGGTGAACAAGCTGAAACACGATACCATTCGTAATAAGATATCCGCTTTAAAGCGTTTTTTACTTCAGCAGGATCAACATTTCCTGACTTGCCAATTATTCCAACAAAACCAGGCATCTTATCAAATTAAATTTTTCGCCTGCCGAAAGGTAAATTCCTACTTTCAATTAGAAAGGAATTTTAAGGAGTTGTATTGAAAGTTTCTCATTGCCCAGAGGATCTGTGGAAACAGTACTGTGAAGAAGATAAGTGCTGTACTTTTTTCCAGACCCCCGAGTGGCATCAAACAGCAGCAAAGTACACCCATGCGAAAATAATTCCGATTCTTTTCAGCTGGAATGAGCATCAGTGTGTATTACCCCTTTTAAAATCCCATCGTTTTTTGTTCACTTATTATTTCAGCCCCTTTGGTACCTACTCTGATCTCATTACTCCAAAACCGCTATTAGATTACCAAATCAAAGAAATCAGTTCTTTTTTAAAGAATAAAAATGTCTTATTATTTTCTTCTCCCTTTTCCACCAATCATCTTCCTTTAGCGAGACCAGTATCCAACAGCACCTACGTGGTTAAATTAAAGTTACTAGACCCCAACAAAGTGTTTAAAAATTGGAGAAAAGGACATAAAGACAATCTTCGAATGGGAATAAAAAAAGGAGTAAAAGTAAGACTGGCTAATTCGGTTAAAGATTTAAAATGTTATTATGAACTCTATCAGGATACGGTAAAACACTGGGGTTCAACTGCCAGAACAAATTATGACTTTTCTTTGTTTGAAGACATCTGGAATCAGCTTATACCATCTGGAAAGGCCAAATTATGGCTTGCTGAAGCAGAAAATCAAATTCTCTATGGGGTAATTGTATTCTATCATCAAAATCATGCCGTTGCCTGGAACAGTGCATCAAGCCACGCACATTTACGATATTATGCAAGCCAGGTTATCTATCATGATATCATCGCCCATGCACTTAAACATAATTTTGACATTTTTGATTTTAATCCCAGTGGAGGCCTGGAAGGGGTCACCAAATTCAAACTCGGATTCGGAACAGAAGAACTACCTTTTATCAATTATTTTAGTTCTTCTCCTCTTTTTAGGTTATGGCAAAAAATCCGGGGATAACGCATTGGGATACAAAGGAATAAATGGTTTTTAATTTAATGACACTATCGCCACGTTCAAATAACCTGAAATTTTTCCGACCCACCCGGTTGTTTTCGGGGTTTATACTGGCAACAGCTTTATTCCTACCCATAATTTCACGCTCTTATTCTTCTCCCTTCAAACTGCACCGGGAATACTGCAGTGTCTTGGCTAATTGCGGTATCACCTATGATAAAGATTTTTGTCCTGATTCATTATCTGCTGCCATACAAGGAGTGGACTATGACAGCCTTCGTTGCAGCGAGGTGCAACGGCTATCACAATCCCGAATTCCCTACAGTGAGGGCTTAAAACGAAAAGTTTTTGGGTTCCTGGGAAATAAATATAGAGTAGAATACAACATAAGCGATACCCTGCCTGTAAAATTATACCAGTTTGAATTTCTTCTGGATCATCTCCCACTCACTGCCAAAATCATTAATGTGTTTCAAAAGACCAAGTATACTATTGAATACAAATCCAAAAACAAGAAATATTGGAAAGGGAATAAAGGGAAAAACCTCTACGGAGAAGCAATACTCCTCACTGGTGGTATATACAAAAAGCACCTCACCTATTTCGGTTTTGGTGTAGTAAAGATTATTAAATGGAAAATTTTCGGCCCGGGCCTTATCGCATTTAACTACACCTCCAAAAATGGGAACATCATCAGTTATGATATGCGCGTTCTCGTGGTTCCCGGCAACAAGGTGCTTAATATCATTATGAAAATGTCCCTTTTTAAAAAAATAGTCATATCAGTAATCCTCGATATATTTAAAGATATCACCAATGCGGCCAATGAATTCAACAATACACCCCTTGAGGAACTTCTGGAAAAATACACATGGACCCAGGAAGAAAAAGAGCAACTCCAGATATTATTTCACACACCCAAATAAAAACATGCTGTTTTTAATGTAGCTACAAATCATGAAACCAAAAATTCTCGTGCTTGGATACACTCCTGATATAACTGGAAGCAATATTGCACTTTTCCGTCTTCTGGAAGAAGTGGAAAAAGAGCTGGACTTTCTGCTGATTATTCCCAATTCTACCTATTTATCTTCTATGGCAAAAAAAAGAAACTGGAATTTCCAGGTAGCACCTATTCCCTGGCTTACCCGCAACAAATCGCCCCTGTATTGGATTAAATATGTAACACAGGTAATTCATTACAGTTTTTATTTTAAAAAACTGGTGAATACATATAAGCCAGACGCTCTGCTTGTGAATTGCGCACCAAATATCGGCTGGCTACCAGGTCGATGGCTATTACCTCAAAAACAACGGCCATCCACCTATTGGCTGATCCACGAGTTATCACTTTCACCTGCTATCATATTCACGGGTGTCCGAAATACTATTCAAAAATTTGCTGAGCATATTATATGCGTCTCAAAACCCGTTGCCGTTTCCTATCGGTCTAAAACTACTATCATCCCCAACAGCATCCCAAAAACCACGCCACCCAGGATACAAAACCCCTTTACCCAGAAACCCCTGACATTTCTCTGGGTAGGAACAGCGAGCCCGCGAAAGGGATTGCATCTTATTGCAAACACCCTCAAATCCATCCAGGACATCCTGGGTCCGGTCAAACTTGTACTTGCAGCTGGTTTGCATGAAAAATATCAGACCTACTATAAGGACTGTTTATCCAATCTAACAGGTCACAATATACCCGTTGAACATCACGAAAATCTTGAGAATGTTGACCCGTTTTATAGCTCCGGGAAGATCTTACTGCAAACTTCCCTGGAGCCAGAATCATTCAGTTTGGTAGCTCTTGAAGCAATGGCACACGGTATGTTGGTCATTGCTTCCGGCGAAGGTGGAATACGCGACTATGGTTGCCATGGAAAAAACATCATATTCCACCAGGAACTCACAGAATCGCTCCCTGAGTTTCTTAAAACTTTAACAAACACACCTGAGCTTGTACATCACATACAGACAGCAGCGTACCAAACCGCATGTAATTATTTCCCCGGAGAAGCAGGGAAATCTTTTTTGAATATCCTTCCCAAAAAACAGAATTATTAATTATCAATATTCTTGACGTTGAACCCGCCAAAAAAGTAGTAATCCGGTGATAATTGTATACGCGATTACATTGAGTATCGGATGAATAGATCCCATTTGAGTAAATGACTCATTACCAATAAAAGAAGATGCATAATATTGTAGCGTAGCTGTTTTTGGATAGATCGCGCGCCACCATGAAACATCTGTGGGGAGACTCCCGCTTAAAGCAGACTGAAGAGCCTTGCTCTGGGTAACCTGAAAAAATGATGCTGAAACAAAACCAATTACCAGGACAAGTGCTGCAAAGAGGCCTGAGGCAAAACCCGGAAAAGAAAAGGAAAGTAACGCCACAAAATTAACCACAAAAAGGATGTTTAAAAAACAAATAACTGAAGCCGTCAAATAACCGGGCAACACTCCACCGGTTTTATTCCAGACAATCAAAAAAATTGCCAAATGCAGACAAAACATAAATATTGATGCAATCATCCAAACACCCAATACCCGGCCCAGCGCATATTGCCAGCGTGCAACGGGCCGCCCTACTATCATCACTGCGCCACCATCTTCCCTGTCACGAGGAAACAACCGCATACCGAGTAAAATGGTAATAAGCAATATCGCTCCCCCAACAATATGAAATATTATTTTAGAAGCATGCCAGGCAATGGTAAGGCTATTCAGCTCCTTACCATTAACTGAGAATTCAGCATCATAACACCCTCTCATAAACAACACAAAAACAACTGCTATGGCAGCTATTACCCAAAAACTCTTTTGGCGAAGACGATCCTTTGCAGTGTAAGTAAATATCAAAAACACATTACGCATGACCGTCCTCCAGAACCCGCAAAAAGAGTTCTTCCAGGGTTTCCCCCTCTTTTAAAATATGGCTGATTTTATCCTGAACCAGAATTTGTCCTTTATCCATAATGGCCGCAGTATCACAGGTTTTTTCAACTTCTGAAAGTAAATGAGAATTCAATAAAATAGTTACCCCTTTACTACGCAACTCTTCAAGTAAAAAGCGAAATTCCCGGATGCCAAGAGGGTCTAATCCAGAAACAGGTTCATCCAATAGAAGCAGATCAGGAGTTCCGACCATTGCAGATGCCAGACCAATACGCTGAAGCATCCCTTTTGAGTAAGCACTCGCTCGTTTTTTTAGCTGAGCGGCCATACCAACCTTTTTTGCCAACAGCTCTGTTTGCTTTTTGGAATCACGACGGGAAAGGCCGGCCAATGCACAATGACGTAAGAGATACTCCTCGCCCGTTAGACCAACCGGTATTTTATGATGCTCTGGCAGATAACCCATGTTTACTCGTGATTCTGGTGATGTCGCACTCACCCCATTCACTTCCACCGAACCCGAATCAGGACGGGAAAGACCAGCAAGCATACGCATAATAGATGACTTCCCAGCCCCATTTAATCCCAGCAGAGCAAAAAAGGCTCCTTTTGGTATATGCAATGAAACATTATGTACTGCATGAACCTGGCCGTAGGATTTTGTAACGGAATGTAAATGAATCACCATTTTCTCCTTTTTAAAACAATTTACCAGGCCAGAATTAATTTACCCTTAACTACACGGGAGCCGGATTTAATGACATAATAATACACTCCCGGTTTAACTTTATTTCCACTTGTATTTTTACCATCCCATTTAACTTGTCCACCAGAGGATTCATCAGCCGTAGCTGAAAACACCATATCCCCGGACTGGTTGAAAACATACACCATCGAAGAGACGGTTATATCTTCGAATATAACATATTGATGATGGGCACGAAAAGGATTGGGATAGACCTTGGCAGATTTCAGAGTAGAAGAAATAGTACGTCCACTACTCTCCAGGCGGTTTAGACCATTTTCGGTTACCATCCATAAATGACCGGTTTGTTTATCAAGATGCATATGGGTAATTTCTTCGGAAAGAAGGCCATCTCTATTTCGAAACCGCTTATATTCGCGAACCGGAGTTTTCTCGCCCGGTATAATATTAAACAGACCGTTGGAACACCCCAGCCACAATGTACCACCTTCATCTTTAATTGCATGGTGGCAATTCTCCGCTCCAGGCTGTTCAAGTCCTGTAAGACTCATATCGGGCTGATTTTCTTTATGAACGTCCTCTTCAGCTTGTTTGAGTTTTAATAAATATTCATCCAGATAAAACAATTTATCTGTAGTAACCACCCATAAACGATCAAAATCATCGAGAATGGTTGATGAAATCCTTGCTTCTGTGGTAGGAGGAGGATCCAAATGCCATTTATGAGAAAGAGAAATACCGGAAGCTGTTTCTTCTATTAAATAACTCTCGACACCAGACTCAGTACTGACAAACAGAAGTGAATCCCGGCTTATGCTAAGTTGAGAAGGCATGAGAGCTGTACTCTGAACAATCTCTTGGCCATAACAAGTGATGTTATTTGATTCATAATTTAAAAAAGCCAGTGAAAAAGAGCCCTCCAGACGATATAAAGACGTAAATAATCCTCTATCCTTCCAGGATACCGTCGACCATGCTACTACATAATTTGGAATCCCAACCACATCATCCAGACAGGAGTTCTGATTGGTATAAACAACTTGTCCTTGATTTTTATAATGTAAAATTCCAAAGCCCCAATTACCCAAATAGAATTCATCTTCACTTCTAATTTGTAGCGACTGCATTCGATTAAGTATAGGTTCCAGTCCCTGACTCAGGGCAAAACCAGGATAAGCTTGCCATGAATTTCCCTGAAGGCGATAAACCCCCGTAGAAAAGGCTCCATCCATAGAAAGATTCCATATATACACACCTTTGTCAGACACCCGTACATTAGCGACCCTCCCGGAGGGGAGACTATGTTTGTTTGTTATGGAATGTATTTTCCCATTTTCAATTTTATGCAACCCGGATGGGCCGCCCGCAAAAATGATACCATCCACCTCGGTAAGCGCCTCCATTGTGGAAAGAGACCCATAGGTCTCCCCATTAACCTCCAGCCCGTTACCGGGTATTGCAATCCCCTCAGGTGCCGTTATTGATGAACCAGAAGGATAATACTGAATATTATCAGGTTCACCAGTGATTAACCCGATAGTTGAGGAGCTATCAATAAATTCCCATATTTGCGGATTAAAAATATTACCATACTCCCCGGATTCAGGAGGATTCCGCACATCCTCCCAGTATATTTTACCCCGAAAAACTCCTGCAGATGTACCGATGTACAACCACTTTCCAGTTGGGTGCACTGATAATACAGAGGCTTCACGGGATTCACCAAAACTCGTTAGGTTAATATCTACCTGCCCATTTTCACAGTTAAAAAAACTCAGACCCTTATTAAAGCCAAGGAGGATATACTTGTCTACACTACTTACCGCTCTGGTATTCAAACGCCAGTTTATTGATGCAAATCCCCTGTCTATTGTTTGCCATTCATTTGAAGAGGCAAGCTGATATAAAATACCACTATGGGCAGCCACCCATAATTTGTTATCTCCGGTAATCGTCATCCCGGCAATATCAACATCCCAAAAGCCATCTACAGGATTGTTAAAAATAGTCTCATGATTATTTACCGGATTAATTTTACGAATACCACCAGAGGTGCCGGCATAGACTTCTCCCTCAAAGGTTTTTAAACATACAATGGCATCCAGATGAGTCCAGCTCTGCCAGTCACCGATTAAAGCCTGCAAAGGGGATATCATTGCCAATACACCTAGTATGTAAAAAGCAATCGGTAGATTTTTAAAATAGGGCTGTTTATATTTCATAATTTTTGCAATTGTTCGTTTAACATGAATTTCTCAAAATTAGACCCTTTCGGCAAGCTTTCCAGGTATAATCCGTACTTTTTCTTGAATTGAAGAATAATCTGCAGGAAAAGGGTTTCTGGTATATGAATCTTTTGCTTTATTACGGTAAAATCCAGGCTTTCCTCGGAAGAATATTTAATACAATCCTTTTCTGTTGTTAATAACCCGCAACCCGGATATTTTACTCTGGCTAGTCTAAGGGTTTTTACCGGTATTTTTTTATGGTCCCGTCCTGTATATACCTTTTTTATTCGTACACCGGACTCAACTAAATTTTGCACAAAATTCTCAGGATTTCCCAAAGCACAAAAGCAAATCCATTCCCTGGAAAAATCAAAATCTTTGGGGAATTCAAGAGTTCGTTGGAAAGGAAACACCTCATTATGAGCTGGCGAAACTTCTTCTGACGGAGTCATTAAATGAGGGCCACTTAGGATAATATCTGCGTACTTTAGGGCAGATGCTGTCTGTCGGTAACGTCCCAATGGCAAGAGATCCCATAAATTGGGCTTGAAAGGACTCTGTTTCGTTCCTTCAAGTAATACCATATGAAAGGCGTCCCTCATAGATTGATCCTGAAAACCATCATCTGACACAATACAATCATATTCACCGGTTTTTGAGAGAAAATGTATTGTTTTATTCCGCTTCCGGGTTACATACACATTGGCACCAGTATGCTTTTTTAAAAGCATCGCTTCATCTGAGGTTTTCTGCCAGCTGGATCCCGCTTTTTGATAAAGTTTATCCCTATTATAACCTGAAATCCAATACGCAATAACAGCAACCCGTATCCCTGATTCTAATAATTTATTTGTGAGCTCAACAGTCAAACTGGTTTTTCCAGAACCACCCGATTTCAAGGATCCAACCACTATTACTGGCAACCTGTTTGGATTTGTGCTTTTATTCTGTTCCCATTGGTGATACATCCCCGAAAAATAACGATGAAGCCCCCCTCCCAAATGATAGACCGCACAAAATGGAAATAAAATGGGTGAACAGACTATTTGAATAATTGATTGATTTTTCGTAATGGTTTTGAGATAATGTTTGAAATGGTTTTTAACAATATAGGATTTTTTTAACAAATGGCTATTGGCGAAACATTACTTAAGAAAAAGCTGTTGGTACTTTTAAATAACAACGAGGATCTCGTTACAAAATACCTTCAAAAATTCGGGAAAATAATCAACATTAAATACATCAAACAATTAAAGGAAGAAGAATCCAAAAAATCAACTGAACCCCTTACAGGTATGCTGCAAGATCCCCTTTTTGTTATCAAAGTACGTTGTCCTGTGTGTAAAATGCCTGATTTGGATTGTTATGAGCTCAAAGCAAAATCACAAATAATAACCTATGATAAATTTCTCTCTCCAATGTATGAAGGAGCTCCCGAGTTCAAGACCGTTGATTACAGTAAGTATGCAGTAACCGTGTGCCCGAGATGCCTGTTTGCCTCGCCCGACAAAAAAGACTTTATCACACATTCTCTGCGCACTAAAACTGAAATAAAATCTCAACTTGGCCCCATGATACTTCAACGTCTTGAAGAAGAGCTTTTTAATAGAAAGGATTTTTTGAGTCAGGTCGAAAATATTGAAACTTATTTTTCTGTGCCCAGAAATCCTGACGCAACTGTTATGAGCTATAAAATGGCAATACAAAGAGCTCAGGTTGAGATTGAAATGGAATTACCTGCTTCTTTTTATAAAGCCGGAGCATATGCTTTAAAGATTGCGCATATTCTGAGAAAAGAGGGGGGTGCTGAAGAAGAGGCACTTAATCAGGCCTTAGGTTTCCTTACCGATTGTTTCACCTATTCTAATGTGCCCCAGGATGTTGAAAATCAAGTAATTTATTTGATTTCCGCCTTAAATCTCAGGCTGGGAAATGATAAAAAATGTAATGAATATATACGGATATTTGATAAACTCAAATCAGAAATTAAAGAAAAACAAAAAACAAACCCGCAGTTAAAAATGGGAACTCTGGAAAAATGGGAGCGAAGTGCAAAAAACCTGTGGGAAGACAGAGAACAACCTGATTTGTGGAATCATTGATAAGTTCAAAGCATAAAAAATAACCGTCTCCCATCAGCCCCCAATATATCGTAGTCAGATATTACAGCCCCCTATATAACGTGGATTTTTAAAATTTCCGTTCCCCTCTTTCCTTCCATTATTATTTATAATTTCCTGCTTGTTAAAAAGCGAAAAAAAGACGATAACTAATATTATTAGTTTAAGAAAGTCGCCTTATATGGGAACTATCGATAAAAATTCTGGTAATCATATCCAGCTTTTTAGAAAAAAGCTATTCCCTGTACTCGGAATAATCTTTTTTTTGTTCCTCCTTTTGCCTATTGCTGCTCATTGTTTCCTTTTGCGTCTGGATGACCGTGGAGCGGGTACCGCTTCCCTTCAATTTCTTAAACTTCCAGCCGGGGCACGATCTGTGGCTTTAGGTGGTCATACCATAACTACCGAAGAAGAAGCCTCTACCGTATATTGGAATCCAGCCGGACTTGCTGGTATCTATAATTACAAGTACGCATTTACCAATTCTGAAATACTAGGTGAATTCAGGCATGAATATATTTCAGCCATTATTCCATGGCGCGAATACGGAACTTTTGGATTGAGCGCAAATGCCTTGGGCGGGAACATGGATGGTAGAGACGCAAATGAATTACAGATAACAGCCAGTTATCTGGATCTGGCACTTGGAGCAGCCTATGGTGTAGCTTTGGTAAGAGAAACGGTATTTGCAGGAGTAGGCCTTAACCTCATTCGTTCTCAAATCCATGAAGCATCAGCACTCGGGTATTCATTTACTCTGGGAGGCATGTATCTCTTTAAAAAAAATTATAGGGCCGGTCTGACCCTACATAACCTTGCCCATGGTATACGCTATAACACCACTACCCAACCTTTGGAAAAACTACCAATATTGACGACAATCGAGGTTGGTAAAATCCCTGGTATTGGCCCCTGGTCATGGAATACGGGCATATGCACCAATGAAGGAGATCACATTGTGTATGGTGGGCTTGAATATAATATACGCAAGATACTGTTTTTACGTACCGGTTATGAGACATCCGTACACCCAGATGAACTTGATTTATCCGCGGGTCTCACGCTCGGTGCAGGTATTAATTATCGGGGAATATCAGCAGATTTTGGTATCAAACTTCTCCCCCCACTAGGAAATCATATTGGAATTACTATCGGATATTCAAAAAAAGGAAAGGGAGCGCTCACTGAGAAAGAAATCCTTGAGCAGGCCTTTCTAAAATTTCAAGAAAAAAAATTCACATCAGCCAGAGCACTTGCAGAACGCGTACTCGATATGAACGCCTCTAACTGGAAAGCTATATCTCTTCTGGCAAAAATAAATAAAGAGTTGGAAAGAATGAGTGATGAGATATTATCACTCTTCTACACATCAAATACATCAGGGCATAGTGTCCCCGTTTTTGAAAACGGCAAAACCATGGGTGGCTTGTCACGACGATACAGTAAAGTAAAGGAACTAAAATCCCTTTATGCTAATTCTCTATTCCTTGATGCTGGAGAGATAACCTCTAAAAATACTGATAACAATTACAAACCGGTAATATACAAAGTCATAGAAAAAATCGGATATGACGCGATAAATACGAGCATTGCGGAACTACAATCCCTGGATTCTTCAGGCAAAACTGTTCCAGGATTTTTCTCTCTTCCGTTAATCGCTGGTAACATTAACCACAACACTCTGGCAGACCGTGTACCAAAATTCAAAGTTATAAATACTTCAAAAGGATTGCGCGTTCTTGTTTTAGGCATAGTCATGCCTGCGCAAATGTCTCCGGAACATAGGTTCCAGGATCCCGCCCAGGCTATTCAACAAATACTCATGAAAACAAAGCGCCCAGGCGATATTGTTGTTGTTCTGCTCAATGGATCACTAAATAATGCCAGGCGACTGATAAATACAAACGCAGATATAAACATTATCATTCTGTCTGGTGAACAAAGAACTTTTGAGGGGCCTGTAATTAACGGAAAAGCACTCATTCTTTGTCCAGGCGCAACAGGCGGACATATTGGATATCTTTCTTTAAGTCTGAATAACAAAAAAGAAATCAGCGCTTTCAGCCATGAGCTCATTCCTCTGGATAAAAATATTGTTCCTGATGCTGAAATTGATTCTCTTCTGGGTCCGATAACTGTAAAATTCCAGGGAATAGACATTCTCCCTATTAAAGACACCTATTATTCACATATTTTCCCATTCATAAACTCCTCTGATTCATTGAGAGAAGGTCGAATTTACCTCAAAAATATACAGACAAATCTTAATTACCGGTTAAGTGAAAAAGACGCAAAATGTAGCGCACCCGTAATCGCTCATAATTCCCAGAAACTCGCTTATACCTGCAGTGAAAACGGCAAGAAGACATTATACTCACAAAACTTTCTCACTTTTGTAAAAGTTAAAGTTTCCCGACCCGGGGAACATATATTACAGCATCGCTGGGGACCGGATCAGTACTGGTTATATTATAGCAGCATTATTGATAGTACCTGGAACCTTTTTAAAACGACAAGTACCGGCGCCCACCCTGAGAACATAACCAAAGGACGATTTGGTAAAGTATCTTCCTTTGATATATCTCAGACCAGTGATAAATTAGCAATTCAGGCGTTTATGCATGATCGACATCAAATCTGGATGGGAGATATGCAACTTGGCACACCTGTACGCATAACTACCGAAAATCAAAATGGCATAAAACCTCTCTGGTCGCCAGACGGTTCTCATCTTGCATATTTGGTTAACAACCCTAAAAATAGCGCCCATTATAATCTGGAAATATTTTCGCTTGCCGACAATAAAAAGCAATCAGTCACGAGTGACATGAGCATCCAGAACTATTCATGGTCACGGGATGGGAAAACACTTTATTATGCTGGCGGAATCAACATAAAAGACCTCAACAAATATAACAGAGAAACCGGTGTCCAGCATAAAATAACCAGCAGTTTAATCTGGGGGATACGTGAAGAACTCAATCCCAGGATATACCCCGTTCTTAAACAGGACGGAGTGCTCTTTGAAGCCGTATCCGATTCAGCTTCAAAGATTATTTGGGTAGATATAGACAATCAGAAAGAAAAAATTCTGGTAAATATGCCTGGATTTAATTTTCTAAAGTAGAGTACTAACCAAAAAAAAATGGTATATTACCATCATGAATTTCTCAGATATTTCACCTGTGATTCAAACTTTTTTGCAATCACGAGACCTCGATAAAAATCATTCTATTTCGCTCGCAGGAACCGCAGGCTCCCAACGATTATATTACCGAATACAGAAAAATATGGTTTCCTATATCCTGATGGTCTGCCCAAAGGAAGATGGGGACTTTGGCAGATTTCTCCGATTAACCCAATTTTACCGCCTATTAGAGTTCCCCGTTCCCCAGGTTTATTGTATAGATGATTCAAATCTTCAGGTTTTATTGGAAGACCTGGGGGATTTGCGTCTCTTCGATATTATTCATGCCCGACCAGGAGATACTTTGAAACGTTACCAACAGGTAATTGATAATCTTCTTTTTCTGCAGACACGATGTTTCCATCTACACCATGAATGCCCTGATATTTTCTCCCGAAACTTTGATTATGATGATCTGAGATGGGAAACCAACTATTTTTCACAAGAATATTTGATAAGGTATAAAGGCCAATATAAATCAAAAACCTTACCTAAAGTTCTGGACAAGGAATTTCATCGATTGGCTGAAACCGTAAAAAACCATCCCCGCACCATTATGCATAGAGACTTCCAGAGTCAGAATATTATGGTTCAAAACGAAAAAATTCGTATTATTGATTATCAGGGAAGCCGTCTTGGTAGCAAATACTACGATCTTGCATCTTTGTTAATAGATCCTTATGTAAATCTTCCAGATACCACAATCGATGATCTCTTCGCATATTTTTATGCAAAATCACTTATACAATCACCTTTGGAAGAAGCATTTTCCCAATTTCTTCAAACAGCGGCCCAGCGTATCATGCAAGCCTTAGGTGCATTTTGTTTTTTAAGTCGGGTCAAAAAATTAAATTATTTCAAGCAATTTATTGAACCCGGTGAACAACGTTTACTTTGGATTTTAGAACGTGCCAGTTTATATAACCTAAAAAAATTAATCACTTAACTTTACGTACGATTAGGTTGAAGAACTATTTTTCCCGTTCCAGCCAATCGGCATATACGGTTTGTAAGGTTTCTTCTAAACTGTAAATTGCTTTCCACCCCAGTTTTTTCAACGCAGTATTATCTCCGTATAAAAGAGGCTCATCAGAAGGACGAAGTCTTGCTGAATCTTTTTGTACCGTCACCTGCAATCCAGATACCTCAATCAATGTTTTTAAAATTTCGGCAATGGTCATACTCCTACCAGAACAGATATTAAGAGGCTCACCAGGATGTCCTTTTTCAATCATACAAAGCATTGCAGAAATTGCATCTCTGACATCAAGAAAATCTCTGCCCGCCTCCAGATTTCCAACATTTAGGATTGGTTCTTGTTTCTTTAACTTTATCAGGGCAAGCTGACGTGAAAAGTTTTGAACAGCTGTGTTTGGCTGATGCCCAGGACCGAGTAAATTAAAAAATCGGGGTAAAAACACCTGCAATCCAAAATTTTGATAATACTGGTATCCCAGATGCTCACCCGCGGCTTTGGTAACCGCATAAGGGGTAACTGGTTTTAGAGGGCGATCTTCACCTAAGGGACAATGTTCCGGTTTTGCTATGCCATAGACCAGGGATGTGCTTGGAAGAATAACTTGCGCATGAGGTACGATTTTACGAGTGGTTTGCAGGATTCTTAACGTACCAAAATAATTGGTATTATGAGTGAGTTCTTCCATTTGCCAGGAAATAGCACTAAAAGACTGTGCAGCCAGATGAACCACCAGATCGGGCCTATAACGAATAAAAACATCCTGTAGAGCCTGGCTGTCCAGTATGTCACAATATTGAGTATTTTCGGCAAATATAGGCGTATTGGCTCCTGGTGCAGGTTTTCTGTCAATTCCAGCGACTTCCCAACCCTTTTCGAGCGCGGTTTGGGCCCAATGCTTGCCAATTAAGCCGTTAATGCCTGTAATTAGGATGTTCAATTTAAATACCTGTTACTGATGTTTAGCTATGAGACAAAAAAGGTCATACATTTAAAAAAAATTAATTTAACAATAATACCAATACTATTGTGTATTTTGACATACTTATAGAAAATTGACTATAGACCATAATTTCTTAGATAGGAAAGGTCTCCTCAGCATTCCTAATTCCATGAAACAGGGTGTTATCCCATAATGTCTTTGCTATATTTTCGGGCAATTGAATAAAATAAAGTAGATCAAATATGATTATTTCCAGAACACCTCTTCGAATCAGTTTCGTGGGTGGTGGCACCGATTTAGAATCCTATTACTTAAAAGAGGATGGACAGGTCCTTAGTACAGCTATAGATAAATACATCTATGTAACAGCCAAACGGCAAATTCATATCGTAGAATATAAATACCGGATAGGTTACAGTCAGACAGAGTTTACCGACTGTATAGAAGATATTCAACACCCAATAGTGCGAGAAGCACTAAAAATGATGGATATTGATTTTCCGGTAGAAATAACGACATTTGCAGACATACCTGGCGGTACAGGACTGGGATCTTCAAGTACTTTTACTGTGGGCCTGCTTAACGCACTCTATGCGTTAAAGGGACAACGGGCCACAAAATATACACTCGCATCCCAGGCTGCGCATATCGAAATTGATTTACTCAAACGGACGATGGGAGCGCAAGATCATTTTGCTGCGGCATACGGGAATATTAATATTTTTACCTTTAAAAAAAATGGCGTTGTTATGGTCGACCCTATTTTTTATAAACCTGAAAACAAACTGAAAATTGGAAACAATCTTTTGATTTTTTATACAGGTATAAAACGCGATGCTAGTAAAATTCTAGAAAGTCAAAATGAAAGCGCAGTGGAAAATTTCCAGGTTTTAACTAAAATGAAAAACTTGGTACAACCACTTTCAGATACTTTTACACAAAAGATTTCTGCGCATAAATTTGGAGAGCTTCTGCATAAAAATTGGCTTTTAAAACGAGAACTCACAAAAAAAATATCGTCTAGTCAAATTGACTCTTATTATCGCAAAGCGATTAAGGCAGGTGCTATAGGCGGTAAATTACTTGGCGCAGGAGGTGGCGGATTTCTTTTATTTTATGTTCCCAAAAAATACCAAAATGCGGTTATTAATTCCTTATCAGACTTGCACTATTTGAAATTCGGTTATGATAACTATGGCACACGAATTACTTATTACGATCAAACAGTTTTTTAAACCATAAAGAGTCCATTACATCTCTATGAAAGGCGCATTACAATGAAGATACTGGTTACCGGTGGATGTGGTTTTATTGGCTCCCATCTAATCGACGCCCTTGTTCTCTCCGGGCATGAAGTTATTTCATTTGACAGGGATGAACCGCCCAAATGGCAGAACTCCGGCGCAGTGTATATCAAGGGAAATGTTTGTGATAATCTTGATTCTCTCATGGCACATAAGTTTGATGTTATTTACCACCTGGCTGCGGAAGTGGGTTCGGGGCTTTCAATGGCCAACCCCTACATTTTTAGCCATGCAAACAGTTTGGGCACTACTAATCTTATTCAAGCCATGCGTAAATGTGGGAAATATGCTATTTTCATCGTTGCCTCTTCTGCCTGTGTCTATGGAGAAGCCTCATATATTTGCAAAAGTCACGGCCGACAGTTTCCGGACTTGCGGCCAGTTTCACAACTCCAGAAAGGCCAATGGGAAGTCAAATGCCCGGAATGCGGGGAAGACATGCAAGCGGACGGTATTGAAGAAAACCGTATTCTCAATCCGGCTTCCATCTATGGTATCACCAAACTTGAACAAGAGGTCACCAGCTTGCTACTGGGCAGGACCTGGGACTTCCCCTGTGTGGCTTATAGATTTTTTGGTGTATTTGGACCACGCCAGTCACTCGGTAATCCCTACACGGGTGTTCTTGCACTTTTTGCCACCCGCGTCTTTGCCGGTTTGCCTATTGTCCATTATGAAGATGGTGGTCAAAATAAAAGTTACATCCATATCGATGATGTCATACGCTCCATGTTAATTCCCCTTGAAAATGAAGCGGCCTATGGCAAAGCTTTTAATATCGGTTCCGAAGAACCTGTTACCATTCGTGGTATCGCGGAAAGACTTGTAGCAAAAATAAATCCTAATATTGAGATTACAACCATCGGAAAATTTAGAGCTAGTGATACACGCCACATGTGGCCCAATATCGATTATGCCCGCAAGATTATGAAATGGAAACCGGATATATCATTTGAACAAGGAATGGATTCCCTTATTGAATGGATGGGGGGCCTTCCCTCCAGCGCTATCAAAGATTCCGTGTCTTTTTTTGAAAAAGCTGAAAAATATGCCAAATCCTATGGCTTGGAAGTATAAACAACCCACCCATATATGCGGATGGACGGATTAAAAATGAATGCATGCTGTCCTTTATGCCAAGTGGTGCCTGAATCTAACGACAACATTACTTTTTCCCGCTGTCCTGTGAACATTAATGTTTACTATTCTACACGAGCTCTGGCAACAGCATCCCCTCGTGAAGACATGCATTTATGCTCTTGTCCCAATTGTAGCTTTATTTATAATGCTTCTTTCAACCCATCCCTCATTCACTTTAATGAGGCTTTTTGCTCTACTCAATCTGCGTCGCCAAGTTTTATACAAGACAGACAGTATCTTATCCAATCCGTTCTCAGTTTTGTAGAAAATCCCGGAACAATTTTGGAGGTGGGATGCGGTGACGGATATTTTTTAAGTGAATTCACCTCCGCCGCAAAATGCAAGGGTATCGGCTATGATCCATCTTGCCCGGATAATATATCTCTGCCGGCGAACATTCAAATCCACAGAAGTTTTTATACTCCGGATAACGCCTCCCCTGATGATATTGACATATTATTGTGTTCCATGGTATTAGAACATCAACCGGATCCTGTTTCTTTTCTCCAGTCTATAACCAAAGCGCTTAAGCCCTCGTGTTGTATTGTAATAGAAGTACCTAATATCCAAAAATCAATTAGTACAAACAGGTTTCATGATTTCTATTATGATCATTGTAATTATTTTTCTCCTGAAACGTTTCATTTTTGTTTGCATCGTTCTGGTCTTGAGATACTTAAATGTTGGGAGGCCTTTGACGAAAATAATCTTGTCGCTCTTTGCCGTAAATCACCTACAACCTTTCAAAACACTACTATGGCCCCAAAAACCCCTCCTATGTTTGAAAAACTTTCTCATAGTTATCAACTATATCTGGAAGAAAAATCTACGCAACTCAATCACGCCCTCTCCAAGGGCCCGGTCACTTTTTGGGGCGCTTCGGCCAAATGCCAAACAGTTTTAAACACTTTTAATTTAAGCTATCAGCAGATTCCTTTTGTTCTGGATAATAACCCCCAATTGTGGGGTAAATTTATGGTTGGAACAGGCAACCAGGTATGCGCACCCGCCCAATTAGCCTCTGCGCCATACCCAAAAACCATCTTTCTCACTAATGACACATATATTACAGAAATAACCAGGCAACTCACAACAATAGGCATATCAAACAGGCCCCTTGTGTTCTAAAACAATATGAGTGTCCGCACATCCACCCTATAGCCAAAGGTAGAAAACTATGAATTTTCACGTACAACATGATAAAAATCAAATTGTGTTTGAAGACAATACAACCATCCCCCTTTATTCCAAAGAGGGATTCAAGCTTATCTCAGACCTTTGGCTCAAAATGAGTTGGGATCAAAAACACGCTTACTCTTTTACCTGGCTGGGACGCCCGGTTATTCAAATTCCGGAAGATATCATTCGCGCACAGGAGGTTATTTATTCCGTTAAACCGGATGTTATAATAGAAACGGGAATTGCCCATGGTGGAGCGCTAATATTTTACGCTACAGTTTGCCAGGCTATGGGCAAAGGCCGTGTGGTAGGCGTGGATATTGACATAAGGCCAAATAACCGTAAAGCTATGGAGACTCATGAATTATCAAACCTTATCACCTTGATTGAGGGTGATTCTACCTCGCTAAAGACTGTGGAAATGGTAAAAAAGCAGGTGTCAGAAAAAGAGACTGTCTTAGTTATTCTTGACTCGGGACACGATTATAACCATGTATGGAAAGAATTAGAGGCCTATAGCCCGTTAGTCTCCGCCGGTTCATATATTGTCGCCACTGATGGCGTACAGGAATTCTTTCATGATATACCAAGGGCCAAAAAAGATTATCCAAATTATGTGGAAACCTGGCCCACTAATAATCCCAAAAAAGCAGCTGAGGACTTTGCCACCCAGAACCCGGATTTTATAATCGAAGAACCTGAATTTTTATTTAATGAAGGCAATGTGGATTTTAGAATTACCTATTGGCCCTCTGCATACATAAAGCGTTTGCGCTAAGCCGTCCGTTTTTCCACCTGGCAACAGTTCCCCTGAATGTGCTATATCAGACCAAAGGCCTATTCAGAATTTTTTGAAAATACAGTATAAGCTTTACGCTGAATCAGGGGATCTTTTTTGGTATCCACTTCCCACTTTTTAAACTTCCAGATAGCAGGCCGTATTAATAACGCCCGCATGTCTCCGGCAAAGCGGCGGACATAACGATAGTGGCAAAACCGAAGCAAAATAAAAAGGCTTAGCCACAGCCTGTCGGTAAATTTGTATCGTTTGTTTGTCCAGGCGTAATAAAGAAACTCATACATCCACATGAACGTGGAAGATATGTTCACAACTATCTTCTTCCATTTGGCGGGGCATAACTGATGAAAATATTCCCGGTGCTGACTCATCCCATACCGCCCGTTACTAAATAGCACTTTATCCGAAATGTGTATTTTACCATCGTACACAATAGATAAAATATCTATCTGGTCGCCGCCAAATTTGGTAATAAAAAAATTTTCATTGATTAATTTTTTGCGGTAAATACCATAATACGTACAATTGGCCGCTGAATTATACGTGTATTTGAAAGAGCGCCATAACATGTTATCGCTATCCGAGTCAACGTTATCTTTAAAATTATCCAGCAAAACCTCACGTGTAACCGGGTCTATCCGCCGCATGCGGGTAAAACTTAAAACCACGTTTTTTTTATTTAATAAGTGAAACATACATTCGTCCACGAATGTGGGTTCCCATTCATCATCATCTGCAGCCCACATAAAGTACTCTGCCGTGGCCTGCTGAAAAACAAAATGGAAATTATCCACCGGACTGGATGTCTGATTCTGACGAAAATAACGGATTCTAGCATCATTTTCGGCAAAGGACATAACAACATTTTTAGTCTCTTCGCCCGGTGAGCAGTTGTCAGAAACAACAATCTCCAAATTGGTCCAGGTTTGGCCGGTTAGCAGGCGTAAAGCAGTTTTTAGGCCCTCGGGATTGTTATAGGTGGGAATGCCAATGCTTACCAGCGGTTCTTTTTGCTTCTCAGAAAAAGTTTTCATTATCATTTGCTCCTGATTTAAATATGCAGGTAATAGTCCAAATCGGCTTATCTATTCTATCTCCAGTGGTGGAATATTGCTTTTTCGCAATATTACATAAGCAACAACAATATTACTGGCCGAAAGCATTACCAGTACAACATATCCGAAACTCACTGCAGCCAGTACAGGTTCGCGTTGAACGCCCGGCACCAAGGTTAAAAAATATATAAACAAACCTTCTCGAACCCCAATTT
>JADFYW010000035.1 GCA_015232855.1 Fibrobacteria bacterium | reverse complement strand
AAAACAGGAAGAAAAATTAATAGGCACAATTATACCGGGAAATCAATGAAATTAAATATTCTAGTACTAGTGTGACAACCATTTAGTTTTTTCATGTACCTGCTGATTCCGAACAAGTCGGAATGACTGGTTCGGGAGCATATAACATGAAAAAACTTACTGGATATACCACTAGCGGCCGTTATAAGTTTTTTCTTATTTTTAAATTGTAATCCTTTAAAGGAAGAGGAAATTGAGGAAAATCGCTATCTCAAACTCGATCTATCACAAATAGATACCACCGGAATTGATGATATTATTGTCTCTGGTGTAAATGAAAAAAGCACGGACACGGTAACAATTTATACCTGGAAATCAGGTGAGAAGTTAGAAACCAAGTTGTTTGTTCCCGATAAATTAACTGGGGATTTCAGTGTGATCTTTATCGCTAAAAAAGATAACAAGGTAGAACTTACCCATACAATGATCCTGAATGAAGTCGGAATCCCTATTGTTACAGGACTGACAGCGGTTTACGATACTTTAATGGGCATAGTTAAACTCAGTTGGAATAAATCCTCTTATAGCAATTTTCAAGAGTATGCAATATTTAAGGATGATTTTGATGTAATCAATAAGACTCTTATTCCTTTTGGAAAAGCAACAGATACCGACTTTATCGATACTATTTATCATAAAAGCTCTCCAATCCAAGAATTTTCTTTTTTAGATTCAAACGATTATCATTACAAATATCGTATTGCCATAAGAAGCAATACAGAAGATTTAGGTAATACATTTAAATATGTAGACGTTTTAGCAGTTTCACCCATGAAATTACAACCTTCATTTGATTTTACTATTAAGCATGCGGTGAAGAATCAGGAAGTTTATGGTGCATCTATTAATGATACTTTGCGGTTCCGTTTAAACATTCAAAATAATTACAGAGGATTAGTAAAACTTACCTGGAAAGATTTATCGACTCAAACTGAGATCCGCAAGCATGTGCTTGATGTTCCAGTGAATACTGTGATAGATGTCTTGAAATATTCTTGGAGTGAAATAGGGAAAAAAGCTTTGGAGATTATAGTTGAAGATGCCGGAGGTGCAAAGTGGTACGATACTTTAAGTAACATTACTATAGTTAAATATACCCCCTCATTAATTCCTCAAAACGACATGTTTGTATCCGGTACTGACACAGTTAAATTGATTGTTTCCGCATCTGCTACGAATCCTGATGGTACCATTGAAAAATATTATTGGGATAAAGGTGCCGATGGCTGGGATGATAGCACAGACACTCCTGAATTAGAATTTTATTCAGAAAATTGTGGTGAATTACCCGTTGTATGGGGAGCAAGGAATGATGATGGAGTGATTCGTTCTGATACCTTCTCGATACGATTCAACTGCCCACCATCGAATCCAGATGTCATTTCTCCCTCAGGTAACAATAGCTGGAGTGACTACGACAAAACCGAAGGAAATGGAACGTTGACTTTAAAATTCAACGCACTAGATCCTGATGGAAATGCAGATACACTTATTTATACTCTCTTTACCGGTTTCAACATAGAGACACTTAAACAAGTATACATCGGTACTAGCACTCAATATAATTTGGAGAATATTGATACAAATTCTATTGTTTTTTGGAAACTTAGAATAAGGGATCTAAATGGAGACAGTGCTGTAGATTCTGGCACGTTTACAGCTCCTCCTCGACCTCCATATATATGTTATAAGGGAAATTTTCAGGATATCCGAGATAGCATCAGATATTCATGTGTAGAAATCGGTAATCAGATCTGGATGGCCGAGAATCTGAATCACATACCAGCAAGTGGTGATTCATGGTGTTATGACGATTTGCCATCAAATTGTGATTCATTAGGCCGTTTATACAGTTGGAAAAGAGCAATAGAAAATACAAATGGAAGCATCAAGGACATATGTCCTATAGGTTGGCATTTGCCTACGCTAACTGAATGGATGACTCTCAATAAAGAAACTGGAGGGGGTGGAAAAAGTGATATGCTAAAATCAAAAGATTTTTGGAATGGAACTGATGACTACGGGTTTTCTGCTCTTCCCGCAGGCTATCAAAGTAGTTATGATTATATGGGTCTTGGTAGTCAAACCCGTATCTGGTCAAGTACAATAGATACTGACGGTAGATCATGGTACTATATATTACATGGCACTCATCAAGTATATGAAAATTATTATACGGCTTTTCCAATGAATGGATATAGTGTTCGATGTTTAGAAGACTGAAATTAACCGAACCTTTGGAGCCTTCAAGAACAAAGGATGATGTCAGTGAGTACAAATGTCCAAAAGCATAAAGGCTTTTATCTAAGTGGTTTTTTTGTAATTGCAAGCTTATTTCTTATGAGTTGTTTTGTTGAAGATAAACCATAGGATAACAAAGTTCAATAATCGACAATGAAATTGGTGCAACTATTTGTTTGGTAGATGACGAAACTATTGCAGGTGGAGCAACTGTCAAAATATTCAATGTTAATGATTCTTTAAGAACACCTGAAAAACAAACAGCGACTAATGATAATGGCATGTATAGTTTTGACGGCCTTACTAAGGGTACTTATAATGTTTGATCGGAACTAAGCTCACTAATAGCTTTTTAGGACTCGGTAATAGTTTGGGACGATACTGTCTATTTTAGTAAGGCAAATAAAAGCACTTTTGCCATTTTTGAAATAAATCAGCACCATCTTGTAGCCTCAAAATTGCCAAACAATTTTTCTTTGCGTATATCACCGTATACATAATTAGTTTAACTGTACCCCCCTTTACATTTAATAGCGAATTGGTTGATTGCAGATCCCCAGTTTCTAATTGGCTATCCCCAGAAAAGAAATTTACTGCAGTACACAGTGCTCGGAAATAAAGAGCATATTTTATAGGCAATGGGTTTAATTGTAGCTCCATATTTAATTATTATTAAAGAATGGAAGAAAAAACAGTGAACATATTCGAATATGCCGATTTCCGGCAATACCTAAGAGAGTTTTATCAAAAGGAAAAATCCCAAAATAGAAAATTCTCCCACCGTTATATTAATCAAAAAGTAGGTGCCTCTTCTTCCGGTTGGTTTTCGGACCTTATAAAGGCTAGAAACAAACTTTCACCCGTGTATTTCTCAAAATTGTGTAATGTTTTAGGGCTTTCTCATCGTGAAATTGAATATTTCGAGGCCTTAGTAGCTTATGATGAAGCCGTGACATTAGATGACAAAAACAGGTATTTTGAAAAAATACTTAGTTTTAAAGAAGTAAGTGCGGAATTAATAGGGAAAGATAAATTTGAGTTTTATAGCAAATGGTATTATTCCGCCATAAGAGAATTACTCTTTTTTTATAATTTTCAAGGAAATTATAAAGAATTAGCGAGAAAATTAAACCCCTCTATTCCTACTTCAGAAGCCAAAAAAACCGTTGAAACATTAAAAAGGTTAGGGTTAATAAAAAAAAACTCCCAGGGTTGTTTACGCCCAACTTCTGAGATAATTAAAAAAGATTCCTCATTTAAGTCATTAGGCCTGGCAAATTTACTGGCTTCTCAGATGACATTGGGAACAGAGGCCCTTAAGCGGTTTGATAAAGAAAAGCGCGATGTATCTTCCATGACAATCTCATACTCTGAAAAAGCATTTGCAGATGTAAAGGAAGAACTTAAAAGAGTAAAAAAGAAATTATTAACCATTGCGAACAAGGATACAACACCAAGTAAAGTGTATCAGTTTAATATGCAGATGTTTCCAATAACAAAGGATGATTGAAGTGAGTAAAGAAATCCATATAAGAAAAATTATTATTACAATTTTGTATTTAGTAATTGCGAGCATATTCCTTATTAGTTGTTTGGTTGAAGATGAACCAGACGATAACAGGGGTTCTATCATAGACAATGAGATAGGTGCGACTATTTACCTGGTAGATGGAGAATCTCCTGCAGGTGGAGCCAAAGTTCGCATTTACTCTGTGGGATTTGATCCTGATTCGGATGGATTATCAAAAATTACCGCTAGCAACCAATACTTTCAAACCATAACCAACGAAGAAGGCCGGTTTGTCATTACCGATTCTTTAGAAAGTGGAGAATATAACATCCTTGCAGAACTTGGTGATCATAAATCATACCAAGACTCTATCTTTATCTCCTCAACGATGAATAATATTCAGGATGACACTCTCCGTGATCCAGGCCAAGTGTCTGGATATGTAAAAATGCAACCGGGTACACCTTTGAATTCTGTTGTGATATCGGTGTTAGGCTCACAATACATAAACCGGAATGTGAATAGCAATGGGTTCTTTACCTTACCCCCTATGGCACCTGGAACCTACAGTGTTGCTTTTACCACCAATCAGGACGAGTATGTAACCACTTTTCATTCTATAACCGTTAATTCCGGTATACATGACACCATACAAGAACCATTTGAAATTATTTATACCGGCATACCTGTTTTAACAGGGTTATCGATAGCATACGATACATTAAATGGCATCGTCCAGTTAAGCTGGGATCCCACTACTTATGAGAATTACCAGGAATATGCTGTATTTAAAGATGAATTCGATGCGGCCAATAAAACTGAAACTCCATTTAAAGCCACTTCAGATACCTTCTTTATCGATAGTATCTTTAACAAGAATTCCCCAACCCATAATTTTTCATTCAATGATTCAAACGATTATCATTACAAATATCGCGTTGCCATAAGAAGCAATACAGAAGATTTGGGTAATACTTACAAATATGCAGACGTTTTAGCAGTTTCACCCATGAAATTACAACCTTCATTTGATATTACTATAAAACATGCTACCAAAAACCAGGAAGTATACGGCACATCTATAAATGATACATTAAGGTTCTGCTTACGTGTTCATAATAATTATAGAGAGTTGTCAAAAATCACCTGGAAAGATTTTGATAAACAAATTGAGATCAATCAGTATGAATTTGACGCTCCTACAAAAATTGTAAATGAGACATTCAAATATTCATGGGCCGAAGTAGGCAAAAAAGCCTTGGAAATAATTGTTGAAGATGCTGGAGGTGCAAAGTGGTATGATACTTTAAGTAACGTTACTATAGTTAAATATACCCCCTCATTAATTCCTCAAAACGACATGCTTGTATCCGGTACAGACACGGTTAAATTGATTGTTTCCGCATCTGCTACGAATCCCGATGGTACCATTAAAAAATATTATTGGGATAAAGGTGCTGATGGATGGGATGATAGCACCGACACTCCTGAATATAATTTTTATTCAGCAAATTGTGGTGAATTGCCTATTGTTTGGGGTGCAAGGAATGATGATGGTGTTTTCCGAGCTGATACTTTTTCGATAATATTCAACTGTCCTCCGTCGAATCCAGAACTCATCTCGCTCAACAACAGCCACTGGTTAGACTATAACAAAGCCGATGGAAATGGTACATTACCTTTAACCTTTAAAGTATCAAATCCCGAGGGAATCATGGATACACTGACTTATACTCTTTTTATTGGTTTAACTTCAAAGACTCTTAACCTAAGATATAGCGGTAAAGACCCTCATTTCTATTTAGAAGACGTTGATACTAATTCTACTTTTTTTTGGAAACTTTTAGTAAAAGATCTTTATGACGATAGCACTGAAAAAAGTGGTTTTTTTTCAGCTCCTCCTTTGCCTCCATATTTATGTTATAAGGGAAATTTTAAGGATATACGAGATAGTGTTATGTATTCATGTGTAGTAATTGGCAAGCAAGCCTGGATGGCGGAGAATCTGAAGCATCTACCTGCACGCGGCGGTCGTATATGTTATGGGAATCTGCAGTCTAGATGCGATTCTCTAGGCGGCTTATATAGTTGGGAGGGAGCTCGGGAAACAACCAATGGTAGTATAAATGACATTTGCCCTAATGGTTGGCATTTACCTACATTGACAGAATGGGAAACTCTGAAAGAAGTAATTGAAGGAGCTGATAAGGGTGTTAAGCTAAAATCAAAAGACTTTTGGAATGGAACTGATGACTACGGCTTTTCAGCCCTTCCTGCTGGAAACTATAGTTCCTCTGGCCATTTTCAAGATCTTGGTACCCAAACTATATTTTGGACGAGCACGCCGAAATATAATAACGTGGCTTGGTATGTTAGACTAAACTCTTTTTCTAATGATTTACTTCAGGGTGGTCTGCAGACAACTACCATGAACAGTGTCCGATGTATAGAGGACTAAATCTTACAAGGTGCTTAGGGCCCTACGTACAGACTGCTATTCTTTCTAAGAACAAAGGATGATTCAAATGAATAAAGTAACTATTTCTTCAAGTATTTATTTCCTGCATCCTTCTCATTAGTTGTTTAATAGAAGAAGAACCGAAAGATAATAGAGGCTCTATAATAGACAATGAAATAGGTGCAACTATTTATCTGGTGGACGGTGAAACTCCTGCAGGTAGAGCCACTGTCAAAATATTTAATGTTAATGATTCTTTAAGAACACCTGAAAAGCAAACAACTACTAATGATAATGGAATTTATAGTTTTGACGGCCTTGCTAAAGGCACATATAATGTTTGGGCAGAGCAAAACAAACTAGTAGCATTTCAAGACTCTGTCGTGGTTATGGAGGATACAGTCTATTATGAAAATGACACATTGGGCAATGCCCATTCCATATCTGGTTTTGTAGGAATACAGCCTAATCATGACCCTCGTACAGTTACCGTCCAAGTTATAGGAACCCACAAGTATTCCAATGTAGGTGAAGATGGTTTGTTTACTTTGGTGGGCCTTGCAGAAGGTGAATACAGTTTAAGGCTGGTTACTACTCTTCCAGAGTATACGCCGACATTTCATCCTCTTGTTATAAATGAAAGTATCTCGGATACCCTGCAAGACACTGTATGGATGATATATACAGGAATTCCAATTGTTAGCGGATTAACAGCTGTTTATGATACTTTAACTGGTGTTGTTAAGCTCTCTTGGAACCAGACTTCTTATAGTGACTTTCAGGAATGCACAATATTTAAAGATGATTTCGATGTGGTCAATAATAGTGAAAAGCCTTTTAAAACCACGACAGATACTACAATTATTGATACAATTTTCCATAAATATGCTGAGACTCACCTATTTTCTTTTTCAGATTCCAATGATTATCATTACAAATACCGGATAGCTGTAAAAAGCAATTCAGATGATTTAAGTAATACTGATAATCATGTAGAAGTTGTTGCTGTTTCGCCCTTGCAATTACAACCCACATTTGATTTTACTATAAAACATCCTGTAGAGAACCAAGAAATATACAGTGCAGTTGTAAATGATACATTGAGAGTCCGCTTACAAGTTCAAAACAATTTCAGGAAATTGGTAAAAATTACCTGGAACGATTTGGATAATCAAATTGAAATCAGCCAGAATGAATTTGATGTCCCGACAAATACGGTGATTGAGACAATTAAGTATTCTTGGGATAATACTGGAGTAAAAGCTTTAGAGATAATAGCAGAGGACGCAGGAGGGGCATTGTGGTATGATACGTTAAAGGGCATCAGAATTCTCGATAATGTTATTATTGTACCCAACGGAGGCAAATTTTTTAATATGGCAAAAATTCAATTTGATTCCAAAGATACAGATATTTCTTTTTATTATACGCTTGATGAAACCGATCCTGATGAAAATTCAATACTCTATTTAGATTCATTAATCTTGCAGAAAAGTGCTGAAGTTAGAGTACGCACTTTAAAAGAAGGATTTCTATCAAATTGGGTGACATCTGCCCACTTCGAAATAATAAATAAACCAATAATTACACATGTTTATCCTACCTACAGAGTTGCAAGGATTGGTCAAACGGTTTTTTTTCGTACTTTTTCTGAAGGATCACCTCCGATGAACTGTAAATGGCAACTTAATGGTGTAGATATTCCTGATGCAAAAATTGGAGAACTTTTAATCGTAGATGTTACTCGATTAGATAGTGGCGGGATATATCGAATGATAGTTTCTAACCATGCTGGAAGTGATACGACTCAGGGATTACCTTTATTGGTTTTCTCTGAACCTAAAAAGGAACAATTTATTGATTCAAGAGATGGGCAGGTTTACAATAAAATAAAAATAGGCTCCCAAGTTTGGATGGCTCAAAATTTAAATTATGATACTCTTGATGGTGAGGGTTCTAATTGCCCTGTTAACTACTATGAATCTTTATGTGACAAAATGGGACGTGAATATACCTTGTATACTGCTATGGCAGGAGATAGTCTAGGCTCAATAAATTCCCATGAAGTTCAAGGGGTTTGCCCTGAAGGTTGGCATATTCCAAGTGCAAGTGAATGGGAAACGCTTAAGGAAAAGGTAATGACTGATTTTCCAAATAATTGTCATAGCTGTTCTGAAGATCACCCCTGGAATGGAGGTCCGGCAAATCACTTGAAAAGTATCCGTTCTGTGTGGGACACGGATGTTTATAGGCCTACAGATGTATATGGATTTAGCGCAATACCAACGTACCCGCTAGGGCCAGAAGCTTCAGGTTTTGACGGAGATGCCAGTAGCCGATGGTGGAGCTCTACCATTATAGATTCAAAATCCGTAACATATGGTTTATATACCGAAAGTAATAAGCTTTCTAAATATTCCCGTAGTCCTAATTATGTCTTTTCAATCCGATGTGTGCAGAATTAAAATACAATTTCTCTTGGTTCTCTCCTTAGGAAATCTTATAATGTTCTTGAACCACCGTCTTTATCTCCAGCAGTAAGTGTTTATTTCACAGCATTCATTCTGATTTTCCAGAAATTTTTATCAAATCTTCAAGTAACATCTTTGTAAAAAACTTTGCGCCTGACTCATTCATATGAGAACCATCCTTCCATAGCCATGGATCTTCCAGTCCTTGAATAACATTACGGCTATAATCTAAAAAAGGCACATTTTTTTCCTTAAAGAAATCATAGAGCATCTTATCAATATTTATAAATTGCTTTGGTGTAGGTGAAAAAAGCGGCGAACAGAAACAAATGAGGGTGATGTTGTTATTTTTGCAAGTAGTGATAAAATCACTTAAAAATTTCATTCCATTCTTTCCCCAATCTAGTTCATAGTATTTATGTTGTGGAATCTTTCAGGAAGCATAAATGGCACTTATACTATCCTTTTTTTCTTTTCAATAGGCCGGTACCCATTGTCTTTAAAATCACCACGCATTTTAGACTCAATAAAATTTTCAAATATTATAGCCACTCGTCCGTTATGACGGAATAACTTAAAAAAGTATTTTACCCTTTCACTAAAAGAAAAGGCATTTATATAATTAGTAACCGATTTTTCTCTGGAATAAAAAAAGCTGAGTGCTTTGATATCAAGACCCTTGTAATCTCCCATAACCTTATGATGTTGGAAATTTTTTTTATCGATATGTAATATAATAGTATCACTGAGAGTCTTGTTAGCTTCAAGTATTTTAAGCACCGATGTATTATAAGCTATTCCACGCCCATCTTCAGCGAGGTTAAACGTGGGTGTTAAGAAAGCCTCCGGATCAACATGATGGTTTGCTCGTGAGCTTCCCATAATTAGTACTCCAGGAACGGAAGGCAATCCTAACAGATAATTAAGCTTCCCCCCTTCTGCCCCTGTTTTCATATGCATATACATATGATCCAATACGAAAGAAAGACCTCTGTCCAATAGTATAGTCGCTATAATAAGTGCAACAGTAAATTTGATTATTTTAGACATTAAAATTGAAAATAAATGAAATGGCTACCTTCGGGAACGCCAAACAGAATAATAAAAAGAGAAGCATTTAAGCCAAACAATAAAAAAGGACTCTTTTTTAAAGCCAGTTCCTTAAACGAATATTTCTTAAGCAAGAAATACTCAAGAAAGATCAAAATGGAAATATTAAAAATAATTGAGACAAGAAGACTTGCATAATCAGTGTAAATATTCAAAAACTGATACAAGGTAACTATTTTACTTACCACAACAAATGCACATTGAACTGTTGGAGAACGAAAAAATATCCAAGTGATACAAATAAGATTAAATGTTAGGAAAAATCCTACTATTTTTAAGAATAAATTTTTATTCATATTCCATTTATGTATACCAAGAAATTTTTCTGCACTTAAATAAACACCATATAATAAAATTCCAAGATGCCCCATGCCATAAACCACCCAAAAGCATGGTTATTAACAAGTTTTTGTACATTGAATAATTGCCTTTTCTATTACCACCCAAGGGTATATAAAGATAATCCTTTAACCATGTTGACAACGAGATGTGCCATCTCCTCCAGAATTCCGTTACATTTTTTGAAAAGTAGGGAAGCTTAAAATTCTCCATAAGATCATATCCCAACATTCTTGCAATGCCAATTGCAATATCAGAATATCCTGAAAAATCACAGTAGATTTGAATAGCAAATAAATAAGTTGCCAACAATAAAGTGGACCCTGAATGTACTTCATAATGTTTATAAATAACATTAACATATTGTGCGGCCAATTCTGCCACAACAATTTTTTTAAAGAAACCAAATACTACCTGTGATAGACCGGGAACAAAATTCTCATAGAGGAGTTTCTGTCTATTATGTTTAAATTGTGGCAATAAATTTTAAGCCCTTTCAATCGGTCCTGCAACCAGTTGTGGAAAAAATGATATGAAGAGAGCAAATTTCCCCAAATGTGTTTCGGGTTTTATCCGTCTTTTATATACATCAACGGAATAGCTTAAAGCTTGAAACGTGTAAAATGAAATACCAACTGGCAACAATAATTGAAACCCGGATGGATGATAGGTGAATCCCAAAAGGGCTAATCCATCACCAATAGCTTGATTGAAAAAATTCCAATACTTAAAAAGAAAAAGGACCCCAAGATTACCACATATATTTGTTATCAGTAATATTTTTCTTTGCCTCACACCATCATTCCGGGCGATTTGGATAGTAATGAAGAAGGAAAATAGCGTTGTAAAAAGAATTAGGAATACATAATTAATATTCCAATACATATAAAAGGTATAACTGGAAACGAGTAAAAGAATCCAGCGATATTTCGGTTTCAAAGAATAGAAAAGAACGAAAACGACTGAAAAAAAATAGAGAAAAATGAAAGAATTAAATAGCACGGTCGAGGAATAGAAGGAATTATTCTATGAATACCTTTGATAATATCGGTCTTAATTTACGATAATATTCCTTTAAAAAGACAAGCAAAAAAGCGATTGCCATGCCTACAGCTATTGAAGAAACTAAAATAAGCCTTTTGTTGGGAGTTTTGGGGCTTGAACATGGAATGGCTGGATCCAAAACTTTAAGAATAGGAATCGATTTTTGTTCATTAATTTTTGCCATTTCAAGTTCTGTTTTTACCGTCATAAAAAGTTTCATATCCAAAGAAATTTGACGCTTTATCCTTTCCATTTCCAACATAAGTCTTGGAGACTGAACAACAGCTTGATTCTTTTCCTTAAAAACTTTTAATTGCTCTTCTGACAGTCTGAGTTTTTTCTCCAGATCCAGGGCCCTCTTTTCTACAAACTTCCTCATTTCAAGAGACTTTTTTCCTTGATAATCTCTGTAAAAAGCATCAAACAATTCCGCAGTTTTGTTGAGTAATTTAGCCGATAAGTCAGGATAAGGTGTTAACGTTGTCATCTTAATAATACCATTTTTTCGAATTTCAATGGTAAAATTTTCTTTCATATGACCAACCACATTATTGGTTTTTTTTATTGCAAAATTGGAATCATCCTTTTGTAACTCAGGATCCAGTATTTTATATAATGGCAAGGGAATGCTATCCCCTTTTAGTAAAAAGGTTTCCTCACTTAATTTCTCAGCAAAATTTCTACTTTGGATAAAATCTTCATATTTTTCAGTTTCATTAACAAGCCCTCCGCCCCCAAATCCAAATGAGGAAGCCAGTCCCCCCAATCTAGAAAGGGCACTACCTTGTTTGTCTGCTTGATTTTGAACCAGAGTCAAAACAGACTCATATTGCTTAATTTCCAAAAACCCAGTAATTACTCCGTATAATCCGGACATAACTAAAAAAAACAGAAGCAAAAGTTTATTCTTATAAAAGAGATATATCCATTTTAAAATATTTATCTCGTTATTTCCTTCCATTAGAATTTCTTCTCTTTTCATAACTACAAAATATAATTTTTATAAGGAATTGCTAGGATGATATATTTGAGAATAAATTAAAGGCGTTTTCTTTTTTGATTGATATTTACCAGATACCAAATGCACTTCACTTTATGTAGCCTTCGCAAAAGATTTAAATAACATTCTCAAACCCCTGAATCATTTTATCAATCGTAAATCTTTTTGATAACCTTCGTGCCTGTTTTACTAAATCGTCCCTTTTTGCTTGATCACCAAGTATGCTGCTTATCGCATTCTGCCACGCAAAAACATCATTTGAGGACAACAAGTTTCCTGGTTGGTCATCAGCATTCTCACACAACACCTCTTTGTTTGAGGGGATATTACTGGCAAGAATTGGAATATTGGCAAACAAAGCCTCAATTAAAGAATTACTCATGCCCTCATATAATGAAGGAAAAACAAATATATCACCTTGTGAAACGATTCCTATTACATCATCATTTTTTACTTCTGGAAGTATTGTAAACCTCTTTTCTATTTTCTTTTCAATAGCCAGTTTAATCAGTTCATTATGCAACTCTCCCTCACCGATAAGTACAAAATGAACGGACGGTAGGTTTTCTAAAGCACGAATGAGTATTTGATGATTTTTTGGGTACGATAAACGACCAACTGAAATAATAATACTATCCTTCTCTCTAATCGTATCAATTTTCTCCCGAAGATTCCATGGAACAGTGTTTCCTTGTTCTGGCATGATACCATTATATACAACAGAAAATCTTCTTTTATAAGCTTTTGGACAATTCTTGAAAGAATCCATTGCTGTTTTTGAAACCATAATATTATGCGTATAAATTCCTAAGGTTCCAAGTAATTGATCCAAGATTTTAGCGATAAAGGGATAACCATTACGTACACTTCGTTGTGAAGCTATTCTCGAAGAGACTCCTGTTAAAAAAGCAACCAGTTGAGTCATAATATTTGCATAATACGTAAATGAAATTACCGTATCGGGTTTTTCTTTTTTAAGAACTTTGAAAAGCTGAAAAAGAAGTACGGGAAAAAACCATAAATGCTTTGGCTTATATGTTGTCAGTACACGAAATTGAATTGGAATACCAGGTATGGGTCTTTTTGAATATAAAAAAAATATCTTTGCGTTATAGCCACGCTTTGTTAAACCACGCATAAGCTTAATCGCTGCCATCTGAGCCCCACCTGGCTCCATTTGCGTAATAAATACAAAAACTTTTTTCACTTCTTAATTATCTTCAGGACAAATTTTATAATTTTAAAAACATAATTAAAATAGCCTGAATTCTATCCAGCAATTACTTAAATTACATCCTCTTTGTTTACCAGGAAAGTACCATATTACATTAATACAAGAAAAAAATATAAAAAGAACCCTTCATTCCCCTATTTATTAATAATTTCCAAAAATAGTAGTATATAACTCAATATAATTATGCTAAATATTTATTCCTTATTTAACATCTGGGTTAACGATTTTGACCTTAGCACTCTATTAAAAATAATCACAGAGTCCATAGAGTCTGATAAGAAAACCATTATTGGCAACCATAACCTGCATAGTCTCTATCTCAATCAGTCAAATAAGTTATTACAAAAATTCAATTCCAAATGCGACTATATTCATATTGATGGTATGAGCATGGTTTTTATCGCTAATCTCCTTGGAATCCCTGTGCACAGACCCAATAGAATAACCTATGTAGATTTAATCGATCCCTTAATACAACTCATTCATAAAAGAGACTATAAAGTATTCTACCTTGGATCCAAGCCCGGTGTTGCTAAAAAAGCGTTTCATAAAATCAATCAAGAGATTGGACAAGTACGTTCTGATTATCACCACGGCTATTTTGATATATCTCCAAATAGTAAAGAAAATATCTCTGTTTTAGAGCAAATTAAGCTTTTTTCACCAGACATCCTTCTGGTTGGCATGGGAATGCCAAGACAAGAATCCTGGATTATCGAAAATTTTAATAAAATACAAGCAAAAGTAATTATGAATAGTGGAGCATGTTTTGACTATGTCTCCGGAGAGGTTAGAACTCCGCCACGTTGGATGGGGAGACTCGGACTAGAATGGGTTTTTAGATTAAAAGAAGATCCTAATCGTCTTTGGTCCCGATATATAATTGAACCTATTCAGTTATTTCCTCTGTTTGTAAAAGAGTTTTACAAGAAACGGATTAAGTCTTTTTTTCTAAAAGCAGATAATTATTAACCTTAAATCCGTACTCCTAGACCCCCAGATTACTATTACTTTTTACTTTTCTAAAAAGTTTACTTATATTTGATTTTTTACAAAACTTTCTTAAATGGATTGAATATTTATTGATGGTTCTAGAAATAGTCAAAAAGTTGCTCCACTATTTTTTCTTTTCTAAGAGCATTACTACAGATCCACTCAATTACCGTGAAGGAGAAAATTTCATGAAAAGCCTAACAATTTTTTTCACTTTTTTCCTCATATTCCCCTATATTACCTTTGGATTTGAAACCCCCTTCACAACAAGACGCGATGGATTTGCCACGGTAAATGACGGTTATAACGGCTATTCAAAATACCTGGAAATCAAAGCCAATGAAAAACGCGCCTGGGTAGACCATCTCCTAGAAGAGATAATAGTCGAAAGTATCGCTAGTGCCAGACTGGTGGTATATGTAAAAGATGTAATTCACGGCGGCACACTCAGTATCTACCCCTATGAATCAAAAACCAAGCCTGAAAATCATGTAGATTTCTACGACCTTGAGCCTGACACTTCAAAACTATTTGGCAGTGCTGAAATTCCTAACGATAACCTGAAAGAAATAGCTGTTTCTATTTCCCTCAATCAGGCATTTATTGATTCTATTGAAAATTATAACGGTTTTGCCTTAGTGGGTACTGATGGGTTGGAAATAGAAATTGGAGCTTTAGAAGCCTCCCGTGGTGTTATCCTTTTTATCGAATATGCCATTACCGATAAAGACATGGGTAAACTAGTTTCTTCTGTTGTTACTTCTCTTCTCAGTGATCATAAAGAAGAAGTTAAAGGTGAAACCGGTGCCGGTCTTGAAATAAAGGGGTCCGGAACCGAAGACGAAATGAAAAGTTCAGATTTGCCTAAACATTCTGTCTGGCTGGTGGAAGGGAACCCCGGAAACCTTTGGTATAACAACGGTACTGAGTGGGTTAAGATGGGCCCTGTAAGCGCTGCATCTTCTGAATCAGACCCTGTTTTTAGTACCAGTGCTGCTAAAGGGATTGCAGAAAGTGATATGACAAAATGGAACTCCACTTATAGCGATTTGATTGGATTAACATCAACGGTTTCTCAAAACTCATCAGCTATTTCCCTAAACACAATCAAGGTAGGATTTCCCGGATTTGGTACAAGCTCTTCAATGGCTGCCGCGGGTAATCATCTTCATTCAGAGTACTTGTCATCTATTCCAGATTCTATAACCAATACTCTTGATTCTATTTCAAATAGAATGTCAGGATATAGCAGTGATCTCCAAATTAATTCTTTAGGAAATTTAACATTGCAGGTGGCTGGTGCTTCTATTGACTCTAATGGTCTTCTATTGATAAACGGAAACGGTGATAGTCTTTTTAATGTTACCGGAGATTCCAATGTTACCGTATATGGGGATTTAACCGTAAAAGGTGCATTTGAAGGTAATGTAATAATGGAGAACACCTCAGTATCAGGGACCATGACTGCAGCAAACGCATCTTTTAGTGGAGATGTGGGAATAAACACTAAGCTTGATGTTTATGGTACTTTTACGGCAACAGGCGCAAGCCAGTTCGATAACACCCTAAAATTATCTACCTTAACACAAGGCTCTATTTTATTCTCTGGTGCTTCAGGTGTGATTTCTCAAAATAATTCCAATCTATTTTGGGATAATGGAAATAACAGATTAGGTATTGGAACCCCTTCTCCTCAAAGCATTCTTTCCCTAAAACACGATGACATTTCCAGTGTACATTTCCTTGATTGGTCAACGGAATGGGGACCTTCAAACGGTGGTATTCGCTCTTTTAATAAGCCTGATGCTTATTGGGGCACACTTATTTATTCAGATACAGGAAATGTACTTGCTTTAGGCACCGGCGGGTCCGGCAGTGGAGATATTAAAATGACAATTGATACAAATGGATATGTGGGCATTGGAACTACTAGCCCACATCAGAAATTAGAAGTGAATGGTGCAATCGCCCAAAGTAGAGAGGCCGTAACTTTTACTAATTATTCAACTGTATCTGCAGATGGTAATCCAAATGAATTTATGTCCTTTAATTTACCTACTGACTTTTCAGGAGTAGCAGAAGTAGAGATTAATTATGGTCTTGTGAGTAGAGGCGCCTATGCTTCCAGAGTAGCCAAGTGGAGATTAAGTATAAGAAGAACAAATGCCAGTGATGGCAATGATTATTTTGAAACCAAACTTTCTCCTATATATCATACCAATCTTGGATCCTATAATTCTTCTTTTGCATCAATTGATAAAGGTGAATTATCCGCTGAAATTTTCGATACCAGATATTCAGTCAAATCAAAAATGAAATTATCTTTCTCTGTTACTAAAGGTGGAAATACCAGCGTAACGGATGCGGCTCTTTCTTCTAAAATCACCTTCTATGGTTTGGATGCCAACCAAATTACCACACCGGGCACTGGTGATGAAACAAATGGAGAGACCTTTACCGAGCAATTGGGGATATATAATGATAACGGTAACATTGGCATTGGTACTATAACACCTCAAGCTCCACTCGACGTAAGGGAAGTAATAAGACTTTCAGGGTTAGGAAACTACACTCCAGGTGTAAATGATGATCCAAAACATGGTATCGAAATATTATTGAATCTCAATAGGGATAATAATAGGCAACTTGCTTTTCGCAGTTCAACCGCCACTGAAAATGATTCAACGGCCATGTTCAGGATCTTAACAAACGACACAGGAAAAGTGAGCCGAATTGATGCCATTTCTACAGATGGCACAACATATCGTAATCTCTCAATAAGTCCTGACGGTGGAAATGTTGGGATAGGCACTACTACTCCAAACAAAACATTAACCATTGAAAAAGATGTTAATGACCAATTAGTCCAGATAAAAAATACCAGAGCAACCGCAGGAGAAAATTTTGGACTAAAAGTAACAGCAGGCTCAAACAGTTCAGATATAAATACTCATTTTGAAAATAAAGATGGAAATGGAATAATGAGTATTCTTGGAGATGGACAAATAATTATTGATAATCTAGCAGGTTCCGGAAATCGTTATGTGTGTGTAAGTGGTGATGGAACAATATTTGCACAAGCAACTCCATGTAATTAAAACCAATGATTGTCTTTTTCTATTAATATCTCACACTCTTTTTAAACAAATTGAACGAATTTATTGAAAGTACAAATGAAAATTAGTTTCCATCTAATTATAGATATGACATTTCTTTTCTAAAAGTTTACCTAAACAATGCCTTTTTTCTACCATTTACCATGTATTTAACTTGAGATCTTATGAAAAATTTATCTCCTTTCAATTATCAAATTTTCCCAGTATTTCTTGGCTTGCTAATCTTGTCAATATGCTGTTCCTGCACAAAAACCCCAACTGCTCCTGACCCTGGCACAGAGTTCACCATGGTAAGTCCGGAAGAATTCTATGCAGAGACTGACAGTATCGTGGTTATTGTCTCTTATGGAGACAAAGAAGCAGTTCTTTTTAGCGGTACAAAAGATGAAGATGGTTTTGATGGTCCCTATGTTACAATTGTCTATGACTACGAGGGAGAAGATATTCGCCTCTCAATCCAACAATACAGCAACGGCACTCTTTTAGCAGATATTGATCACCATTACGGCAGTGAAAAAGATGAAGACGGTAAACTGAAAAAAGACTCTGTCGAGGTTAAGCAGGACTCCACAGCTTTGCCGACAGACTCTGTTTCTATTGCTTTCCCGGTATCTAGGATACCTTTTCCCGAAACAGAAAAAGTCCAGCTCTTATTGATATTTGAGGACGATACTCTGTCCCTTGCCGCTCTTTCAAAATCGGACGCCTCTTTTTCAGGCCCTTATTCGATTCCTATTCCTAAAAGGAATTTATCCGATTCCTTTAATTTGATAGTTACACAAATAGATGAATCTGACAAGCAAATTGCTAAAATTGCCTATCTTTTCACCATTGAAAATGACAGTGCTATTCTACGAAAAGAAACTTTTATCAGCCCTCTTCTTGACATATCACTGGACAAACCCGCGGACTTCATAGAAAATATGGACAGTTTAGAAGTATCTCTTATCTATGACACAACTTCGACGCTCTACAAAGGCAAGAAAGAAGACGCCTCCAGTTCCTGGTCAAAAACCGTAATCAACCGCAATAAAGAAACTCTCGCACTGCAAATTCTGCAATTTGACAAAGACGGCATACTCTTATCCAATATTAAATACACCTATACTATCCAAGACAGTAAGTTCAATTTGGATACCACAGAGGTTTTATTTCCCAAAAAAGTTGAATTAGTTCCTGAAATTCCCATAGCCAGGGCCTTGTTTGTCGGCGATTCAACAGGGGATAACGGTGACTACGCCACTTACCATTATACTGAGACCCAAATAGATTCCTTATTGATATTCAGCGGCACCACTTCAGCGCCGGCAGAAGGCACTAAACCTTCCGTACGTTTTATTTATGAATACTCCCCATTCGGTAAAACAAAAGTACAGGTTGCCCTTACCTCCGGCGCCAGTCATGACAGCCTTTGGGCCTATAATAATGACGGTAATGTCGTGAAAATGGAAGTCCGCTCCAATGGAAACATAGAAAAAGACACTATTATCTACTCCGTAGACGGTCAGGCAGTACGGACAGACCATTATTCGGGGACCTCCCGCACCTTAAAATGGTTCGTCATGCATAGGACAGATTCCGAAGGCAGGATTACCGCCGATTCTGTCTATAAACTTAACACAGAAAAGATACTGGACAGAGTAATTGTGTATGAATACAAGGATGGCCGTATACACCAAATTAAGCGGTATGATAATTATGAAGGCACATTATACCATGTATGGTCAGAAGAATACACTTATGACGGCAGTAAATTGACTACTCTGACCTCCTATCTTGAAGGAGGCAAACGGTCTAAAGAGAAAGTAATCTCCCGTACGTTCACTGATAATGAAAGCATATTAACTGAGAAACATTTTGAATATGAAGATGATATTGAAAGTTTCGTAAGAATGTACAAGTTTACCTATCAACAAATTGAAAAGAAAGCACCAATGACTTTAACAAAAAGAAGTGCTTCCATTTATATGGCTTCCCGTCTTGCCTTTGCTAAAAGGGCGATGTTATGGACAAGACCTTTGGATGGTAAGGAGAAGAAGTAATGAAAAACAAATTGATATTTTTAATAATTGTTCTGATATTCTCGTCTCTCATTTCCGCTTTTGAAACTCCATTCACTGCCAGACGGGATGGCTTTGCCACTATTAATGACGGCTATGATGGGTATTCCAAGTATCTGGAAATCAAAGCCAACGAAAAACGTGCCTGGGTAGACCATTTATTGGAAGAAATTATTATCGAAAGTATCGCCAGCGCCAGACTGGTAGTTTATGTAAAAGATGTAATTCATGGGGGAACGCTTAACATCTATCCTTATCAATCAATAACCAAACCTGAAAACCATGTTGACTTCTACGACCTTGCACCGGACACGTCAAATTTGTATGGCAGCGCTATCATCCCAAATGATAACTTGAAAGAAATTGCTGTTTCAATCCCTTTGAGTAAAGCTTTTATTGACTCCATTGAAACATACAACGGTTTATCTTTAGTTGGAACAGACGGACTGGAAATCGACCTTGGTGCTCTGGAGGCATCCCGCGGCATTATTCTCTACATCGAATACGCCATTACAGATAAAGACATGAACAAAATGGTTTCTTCTGTCGTTACCTCTCTATTGGACGAACATAAAGATGAAATCAAAGGAGAGGCCGGAGCAGGGCTGGAGATAAAAGGCTCCGGTACTGAAGACGCCATGAAAAGCTCAGATTTACCCAAACATTCTGTCTGGTTAGTAGAAGGCAACCCGGGAGTTTTATGGTATAACAACGGCACCAGCTGGGTAATGATGGGACCAATAAGCGCAGCTTCTTCCGAGTCTGATCCGATTTTTAGTACCAGTGCAGCCAAAGGGATAGCGGAAAGCGACGTTACTAAATGGAACTCTACATATAGCGATTTGATTGGGTTAAACTCTACGGTTACTCAAAACTCCTCCGCCATTTCATCGAATTCTCTAAAAGTCGGGTTTCCCGGATTTGGAACAGTAGAAGATAAAGCTGCGAAAGGTGACCATGGTCACGATAATTACCTACAGGCAATTCCTGATTCGGTAATTTCTGATTTACAGGAAGTACGAGGGCGGTTTTCCGGATATACAGGCAATTTACAATTAGCTTCAATTGAAGACTTTACCATTAGACTAGATACAGACTCAAGCGACACCAGTAGTTTTTCTGTTTTAAGCAGTACCGGAGATAGTCTTTTTCGTGTATCAGAAGATTCATCTGCCAGATTTTATGGTGATTTGACGGTAGATGGGGTTCTTTCTTTTAAATCAAATATGACAGTTACCGGGAATCTTACAGGTGATCAGATTGTTGCTACCAGCGCCAATATTAGTGGTAATCTTGATGTAGCCGGGGCTGTTAACCTTCAGGATTCGTTGTATGTAAGTACTAATGCGGTTGTCTCAGGAAAACTTGGAATAGGGACTAATAATCCTAGCTATAAATTGCAAATAGGTTCAAACAAACATGATGCTCCTATTGATGAGGAAGGTGATATTTATGTGTCAGGTAATCCGGGGAGACTTTTTCTGTATAATAATAAAGCTTATGATGATACATCAGGTGGACAACAAACGGGTATTATATATTTTGGGTCTCGGTACAATAAAGAAAATATTTCTACGGGTGGCCCTTTTATTAAAGGAGAACGAAGCGATAGTTCAAGTGGATACTTTGGTTATGATTTATTATTTGGCGTTCGAAAAAATGGAGAGACTTCTTCTGAAGCAATGCGAATTGATGAAAACGGTTCCGTGGGTATTGGCACAAGAAATCCGCAAAGGAAATTGCATATTTATGAGAGTGCTACGGCCTATTTAAAACTTGAAAACGCTAACTGCACTAACGGTGGTACCGATATCTATCAAGACAACAATTATTTTGCCATCAGAAACCGGGAGAACGGTTCTATTCGGTTATATACAAATAATGAGCCCAGAATGTACATTCAACCAGATGGCAAGGTTGGAATTGGAACAACTGATCCAAAAGAAATACTTCATGTAGCTGGCGGTAACCTTTTATTGGATAATAACCAATGGCTCGGTTTCATTACGAGCGGAGGAGCAAGTGCAAATGTATTAACAGTTAATTCTTCCAATGATCTCCGACTTACTGCGCCAGCTGGTGGATCTGTCAGAATGGCTGCTAATTCTGGTGCTGACCATTTGATAATAGATGTTAACGGAAATGTTGGTATTGGTACAAGTACTATTCTACATAAACTTTCGGTGGATGGTAATATTCTCGCTGGTGATGCCATGAAAGCATTAATATTAGATGATGGAACGAATGCTATTTACAGCACAGCTTCATCAGCCGCTGGTCTTGGTCTCTCAATTGACGGACAAACAACACCGTCATTGTTTATTTCCACTGATGGTAATGTCGGTGTTGGTACTATTAATCCATCTAAAACATTAGAAGTAAATGGTGAAATGAAATCTACACGTTTTGGGGAAGCGTTTAATTATACAGAGTGCCAGGGACAAAGAGTTAAGCTTATTGCTACTCGTCAATTAATTAGTACTGATGCAGGCCCTTGCGGAGTCTATTATATTTCAACCGAATCAAGGGCAGAAACTGGTACAGGAAGTACGGGTGGAGCAGTTGGAATTCTGATTGTATCAAAACAATATGGAGGCAATTACACTCTTAACTGGACACAGATTGCCTCTGCTGGCGGAATTAACATAGCATTAAATACTGTTACTAATCTAGCAGATCATGCTGAAGAATCATTAAAACTTGAATTTACAACTTCAAATTTAGATCCTTTTTGCGAGAATTGGTCTGTAATCGAAATGGGTAATATTAGATATCGTTTAACTTGGGATTCATCTTTGTATTAGCATGATTAAAAAGATTGTCTGTCATTTATCACTTCAAATCATAAGGGCAACTATGTTTAGAATTTGTTTTATTTCCATATTGTTACTTTCAATGCTTAGTTTTTCCAAACCAACAGAAAAGTTTGGTTTTGTAAAAACTACTATCCTGCTTGAAGACTTTATCGAAGTCAGACGGGTTGAGAAAAATCTTGCACAAGAAAAGACCCTATATCAAAAGGCTATCCAGGTTTTTAAGGATTCACTTCAAACCAAAGTTGATTCTCTCAATAAAAACTTTGCTAAAGCAGATGAAAAGACCCGTAAATCCATGTTGAGCTTTGTAAATAATGGAAATCAAAAGCTAGACCTTATGATTCGTAATGCTGATAAAAAATTGGTGGAAAGTCGGGAAAGACTCATGGCACCTGTTTATGAGAAAATTAACCGATTTATTGAAAAATATGCCCGGAAGCATGGTTATAAATTCATTTTCGGTACAACTACAGGCAACATCCTCTATGCCGACAAAGATGCGGATGTCACCAATGCAATAATAGATGGTCTGAATGAGCTCTATAGAGAAGTCAGTAAAAAATAATTCAACTTTGCTTTCCCTAAATTCACCATATTCTAATTTTTTATTATTTTAATGGTTGGAGAAATATGTGAAAAATCAAAAATTTATATTGCCCTGTGTTTTTCTAATAGTGTTTATCAACTCTGCCTGGTCAATTCCAGGTTTAAACCCGGATTTTACTCTTAACAAAGAGGAGATTAAGGCACAATATTTTGAAGGTGAATTTGAAACGGTAAAATCCGCTTTGGAGATGTTCCGCAAAAACATGGACGGAGCTTCCAGGGAAGACAGCATTTTCCTATATAAATATCTGGCTGTTATTTACGCAGCTGATGATAATACCAAAGATAAATCCGAGAGCTATATGTACCAGCTTTTAAAACTGGCCCCTTCAGCTGAACTTCTTGATATGTATATTTCCGATACTATTCAGGCAATTTTCAACAAAGTTCGAAGCGAATACGTGGCCAGAGAACGTTATCTGAACAGGGATAAATCACCCGCCCCTGCCCCCGCCTCTTCAGTCCAAACTAAAAAGTCAGTAACGCCCCCCCCAACCTCAACAGCTAATAAAAAATCTAAAAGCAGTTCCTCATTAAAATCTAGCAAAAAATGGATCTGGTGGACAGCCGGCGGCGTAGTCCTTGCCGGTGCTGTTACGGGATTTTTACTTTTGAGTAAAACTCAAACAGCAGAAGTTGGCGAACCTGAAAAATTTACCAATCAATAATTCCTGACACATTTTTAGATGGTTCTTTTTCAATAAATTGCATATTTCCAACCAGTTATTTTCACAGTGTCACATACGCATCATAAAGCTTACATGGTCACTTGTTAAATTCTTTTAAATTATACCACTACAATCTCCTGTCTTTCCTCGACATTTACAAGGAATTAAAAGATCCTTAGCATTTTTTTACGTAAATCATTAATTTCATTATATGGAACAAAAATCTCTTCTCAAAAAAATCAAAGCCCAACACATCCTCATCATAGGGGATCTCCTGCTGGATGAATATATCCTCGGCAACTGCTCCCGCCTCTCTCCTGAAGCACCCGTTCCCATTATACATGCATCTGGATTCAGGTCCACTTTAGGGGGTGCCGCCAACACCGCTGCGAATATCGTTGCACTTGGTGCAAAAGCCACATTAATCGGCATTATTGGAAACGATGAATCCGGGCGTCAACTGCGTGCAACTGCCAAAGCTGAGAAAATCTACCTTCGACCCATCCTTGACGGCAGACCCACTATTAAAAAAACCCGCATACTTGGTCAAAAGCAACAGCTCCTGCGTATTGACTTTGAAGAAACCCATGCAATGGACAAAAGATCCGAACAAAAAACTCTCCTTGAGATCAAGTCTCAAATAGCCAAAAATGACCTCATTATTTTCTCAGATTACGCAAAAGGAGTTTTTTCCAAATCTCTCTGTCAAAAGGCACTGCAAGCCGCTCACCAGGCCAAAAAACGAGTAATTATAGACCCCAGACCAAATCATGCTTCGTTTTATAAAAGCTGTGATTATATCACCCCAAACTGGAGCGAGGCCCTGCAACTTATCAGTGAACCCGGATTAGAATCTACTGATACAAATATTAAACAGGTAGCCGAAGAAATTCGCACAAATTTCAAAACGAACGTTTTGCTTACCCTTGGCCCCAAAGGCCTCTATTTTCTCTCAAAAACCGGCAAAGAATCGTTCCTTCTTCCCACTGAGTCCCTTGAGGTTTTTGATGTATCCGGAGCAGGAGACACAGTTGCTGCGGTTTTTGCTCTTGGCCTTGCCTCCGGGCTTTCCCATAACAGTGCAGTCCGCCTGGCCAATAAGGCGGCTGGTATTGTGGTCGGTAAAATGGGTACCGCTGTGGTTACCCCGGACGAACTCTTTGGTATCGACCCTTACAAAACCAGAATTATCAGCAGAAACGCACTGGAACCCCTGTCTAAAAAATTAAAATCCCAGGGGAAAAAAGTAGTAACCATTAATGGAAGTTTTGACTTGCTGCACAACGGTCATGTGCATATTCTCCGGGAAGCAAAAAGCCGGGGCGATGTACTTCTTGTCGGCTTAAACAGCGATACTTCCGTTAAAAAGTACAAAGGAAAAGACCGGCCCATGATTTCGGAGAAGCAACGGGCTGAAATGCTTCTGGCACTTGAATGTGTAGACTACGTTCATATTTTTAACGAATCTGTTCCCATGCCCTTTATCAAAAAAATAAAACCCCATGTGCATGCCAACGGCAGCGAATACGGGATGGACTGCATAGAGGCGGAAACAGTGAAAAAGAATGGCGGCGAGATTTATGTTGTAGAAAAAATAAAAGGTTTTTCAACTTCAGAAATAATTAATAAAATAAGAAAACTATCTAACTAAATAAAACAATAAGCCTTTTAAAAAATAAACAATAGCAGACAAAAAAAGACACAGTCAAGATGGATTGCCCGGTCACGCCGGGCAATGACATACATGGGGAGCCTTTTCCTACTTATGACACAGCCTGCCTGCCCTCCCGCCTTCCGAAGCAGGCTTCGTCCGGAGGGCAGGCCGTACGAAGCGTACTTCGGAAGGCGGGCAAGCTGGGTAATGACAAGAATTGGTACTACAACCCACTAAGCCACCAAATCCATCCAATAATGCAGTACTGCCGCATGGCAGGTCTCAACCATACCATAGGTCTCACCCGGGATATAAAAATTTATCTCACCCTGTTTTCGAAGCGGATTTTCCGGTTTCATACCGGATAAGGTGAGGATATACATACCTTTGTCTTTGGCCACTTTAACCGCTTCCAGAATGTTTGGGGACGCCCCGGAACTGCTTATGGCAACCAACATATCCCCAGACCTTGCCCGGAAACGCAACGGATCCGCAAAGACCTTTTCATAAGAAAGGTCATTTGCTACTGCAGTAATTAATGAAAGGTCGGTAAACGTTTGAGTATGTATCTTTCCATTCTTTGCAAAATCCGCCGCAAAATGACTGCACATTGAAGCGCTGGCCCCGTTCCCAATAAAAAAAATAGCATTTCTGCTGATTTTAATGTCAGCAACCCTATCTTTCAACTGTGTAAAGGCTATATCAACATCCAAAGCTGCCATATTTCCATCAGTTGCAGCAACTTCAGCAAGTAATGCATTCAGCGCAGTTATTTTTTTATTCCAATTCAAAATTTATCCCGCATTCTTTACCTGTTCAGCAATCCAATTATAGGTACGTTCCATCCCATAACGCAAAGGCTTTGATGGAGCCCATCCAAGCTCTTTTTGAATAAGCCGGTTATCGGAATTTCTTCCTCGCACACCTAAGGGACCTTCAATATGTTTAATAGTTATTTTTTTACCGGCAATATCCATGGCCATTTCAGCAAGCTGATTAATAGTTACCATTTCGTCTGAACCGATATTATAGGGACCCGCTAAATCAGAGTCCATAAACTTACGTACTCCGTCTAAGCATTCCGCGACATGCAAAAAAGAGCGTGTTTGTTTTCCGTCGCCCCACATTTCAATTTCACCACCATCAGGAGTTTCTGCGACTTTCCTACACATTGCAGCAGGAGCTTTCTCCCGGCCGCCTTCCCACGTCCCTACTTCACCAAAGATGTTATGAAAACGGGCTACTTTCACTTTAATACCATAATTTTTTTGAAAAGAAAAATACAGTCTTTCACTGAACAACTTTTCCCAGCCATATTCACTGTCAGGAGCTGCGGGATAGGCAGAATCTTCAGACAATACAGGATTATCAGGTTCCATCTGGTTACGCTCTGGATAAATACATGCAGACGATGAATAAAAAATCTTTTCCACTCCCGCTTTAGCAGAAGCATGTACCATATTAAGGTTTAACATAGCGGAGTTATGCATAATATCAGCGTCATGCTCTCCCGTAAACACAAAACCAGCACCACCCATATCAGCTGCCAGCTGATATACTTCATTAATGCCATCTTGTACAATTTTTCCGCAAAGCACCGGGTCACGTAAATCACCTTGAATAAAGTCATCAGCTTCTGTCTCACAAAACTCGTGCATTTTGATATCAACTCCGCGCACCCAGTAACCTTCACTCTTTAAGCGCTTAACCAGATGCCCGCCAATAAAACCACCAGCACCACAGACCAAAGCTTTTTTACCATTACTCATTTCTAACTCTCCTTACACATTTAATTTATGATACGACTAGTTTTAAGCCGTCTTTATTTAATCCAAAATCCATTATTCTGGCCTGTTCATTTACAGGATTCTCATCCAGAAAGGCCCGCAATTTATTTGCCTGGTCCGTTGACTCAGAAACAAATAAAATAAATCCACCTCCACCAGCTCCCATAGGCTTTGCGCCAAGAATATATGGCCGTGCCCGGTCCAAAAGCGTATCAAGTTCTTTGTTAGTTACACTCGGGTGGATATGTTTATTCTCTATCCACGCCTGATTTAAACATTTCGCAAAGGCTCCAATATCTCTCTCTGCCACCGCTTCAGACATATTTCTGGCCAATTGTTTTATCCGATCAAGGGTGAATAACCGAGCAGGTATTTTCCGATTAAACTCATGTACTACTTCTTCAACGATGTTATGGGCAACTCTTTGAATGCCCGAATAATAGAGAGTGAAACATGACTTCATATTTTCGTTATCAAAAAAATATGAATCCAGCTGCTGCACGGTAGGTATCCCCTGAAGCTCTGAACAACTTCGGATAAGTTTGACACCTCCCACCATACCGCCAATCTGATTTTGCCAGCCACCAGCAGTCGACGTCATCTGCTCTAGTTGTAACACCTGCCGATAAAACTTATCCGGCGATACCGTTATATTGAAAAACCGGTTTAAAGCAGCCAGTATAACCCCACCAAGGATTGCGGTCGTCCCCATGCCTGAGCCTTTGGGGATAGTACAGACCGATGTTAATTCCAATCCTCCACCTAAGCCTTCTAGATGTTGTTCAAGAGAACTATCTATCCCCTTTCCGGTTAACCCAAGCATGGCCAAAGCCGCTTTGGTCAGAGTAAAACGGCTACCCGGATGAGCATAACTATTAATATCTTCAAAAGTGGTAATACACTCTGATTGTCCCAATTCCAGAGAATGCACCCTGATGCAGGACTCATCAATTCGCTTACAAAAAACCTGGACCGGCAGCTGCTCATTTATCGTAACCGCAAGGTTAACCACCTCTCCTCCGTGTTGGAGTGAATATGGTGGCGTATCGGACCAGCCTCCTGCCAGGTCCATCCGAACCGGCGCGCTGGATAATATCATTTCATCTTTGCGAATGCCTATCTCACCAGGTACAACAGCAGTTTGGTTTACAAATTTTATGTCTGGAGTGGTAATTTGCTCTGCTGTTTCTTTTAATAATTCCTGTAAAAGCGTATGGCGGTAATTTTTAAGCAATGGGTCTTCTGTCTGATCACAAAAAGATTGTAATGCGGCTGTGCCTTCGCTATCAGAAAAGATTTCATTAAAATCAGGAGCACTTATTTCTTTCCATCCACCTTTGCGTAGAATGAGTTGCTTTAAAATCTGTTTTCGTATGTTGACTCTTTGGGTTTCCCGATCAAAAGCATTATCCATGTCATTGATTTCTTGTATTGAAAACCGTTTCGTATTTTTAAACTTGGTACTCCATTCCGGGTCATCAGGAATTTTCCAATACCCAGAAAGAAATTCGTCCGTCGAAGCCTCACAAAAAAGTTTAGCGCTGGATAAATCATAACAGTCTTCAGAAAAAATATCTTCTTCTTTTAATTTGCGGGCCTCAAGCCACCCGGTAAGCGGTATACCGCAATAAAGAATGTCAGAGGCTGAAGGGCATATTTTAAAACTATCATTAATTCCATATACCATCCTGAGACAGCCCGATTTTACTTGCCGCTCATCTATACAAATATCTTCAGGTATTTCGATCTGGAATGAATGGTCCGCTACCCCCATACAAATATTGTTTCCCATTGCCGCATCAATCACACAATCTCGTACATTCTCTAAAACAACACTATTCTGAGACAGATTATACGCACTTGAAGCAATTCCGTTAAACATCATTGACTGCCCAACTGAATTTACCTTGATCTCTCCTCCACATAATGCATAGAAGGCTTTAAGACGACGCCTGGAAACCTTTTGTAAAGATTTTGCCAGACCAGACAAACTATCCAGGTGAATAAAGTCTGCTTCTGGAATAATCTTACCTTGAAGTGGGTGTCTATGAAATAATTCATACAGCCGTTTGAGTAAATCAGAAGGCAGGGTAGAACGCCCCGTAAGACGCTCTTCAAATTGTGAAAAAGAGATGGATTGAATTGCAGAGGTCAATACATCAAGATATAAATCAAAACCAAGTTCACCGCTTTGAACACCGTCCTTTACAAAACTACCGTTGTATCGGGTCTCTCCAAATTCAATAAAGCTCACCGCCGCTTCAGGTGAAAAAGAAAAAATGCCCATATCAACTGCGGCCTGTTCACTGCCTTCCAGTAAGGTGTTATTATGCAGGTCTTCTGCCGGTGCTTTTTGAAAATAGTCAAGCACCCGTTGTTGGTAGGCGTCAAACTGAAACACACCGTGTTTAGAACCTTTCTGGTAGGGTACCGGCACCGCAAATCCACATATACCGTTCTGATTATTAACAGCATGCTCAAGGCTGAAATTAGCTATTACATTACCAGGACAAATAAGCATTTCACCCTGCCGCCAGGGGTACTTCAAAAATAGTTGCAATTGTATATCGAGTACTACCGGAGGAATAATGGAACTTGTTTCTACAGGTAAAGGGATAAACAGCTTGCCCTCAGGACCATAACAAGGAAGGTTCCTGCTGTGACCACCTGCATTGAGAATCAATACCCGGTTATTTTGAAAATAATCAAGGGGATTTTTTATAGAAAGATCTTTAAAAAGCTGCGCTAAGGCAAGAACAGTTCCGCCCCCACTGCCTGCATCGGCCTCTGCCGGATCCGCATAAATTCGAAAATCAATTTCTTTAGGATAAAGACCGCTTTCCAGCCTTCTATCCAGTAATTTCCGGAATATCCAGGCTTGTGCAGGATTTGGAGCAATAATTATACAGGTATCAAAATGATTCACAGGCTTTCCCGATTCAATGGCTACTACTAAAATTAACCATTTTTTTGGGAAATCGGAAATGATATTACGGGTAAAAGTTATTTGCCACAGAGGACGCAGAGGGCACAGAGACCCCTTTGTCAGACATTGTCTGCTCTCCCCTGCTTTGCAGGGGGGATTCTCTGCGTTCTCCGTGTCCTCTGTGGCTATTTAAGATAAAAAAACTATCTACCAGCTCAGCATACCGGAAACACCAAAAGCGTCCTCCGGTAAACTGGTAAACGTTTGCCGGTAAAATATTTCACAGGTAAAGTAACGATTATAAAAAGCCTGAACCGCATGGGTGAGGAAATTATTGGATCGCCCATTCTCAAGAAAAACTTTCGTTTTTCCATCAATATCATCATCGTGGATAGTGCCCAGATTAGAACCTCTATCAGTACCTTTTGCGTTAAACTCAAGATGTTCCCTGATTTGCAGCCAATTTAAAGGCCGATAAGAAAGCTGTATATTCACGCTCCTGGAGTCCGGCCCAAGCTTGCTTGCACTAGGAACATTAAAGTGCCTGAAACTCGTGTAACTCTGCCGTCCATTATAATTCCAAGGCTCAACCCGAGAGTATTCCATCACCAGATCAGCATCAAAAGATTCCCAGGGAGAAACAACCTGAAAACCTCCAAGTAAAGCCCAGCGATTCTCCCAGAAATCATCAAAAAAGGTCCCCGGACCCAACAAGTCATCAATAAATACTTCGCCCCAAACAGATACAAAAGGAAGACCTGCATACAGAAAATCAAAACTCATAGCATCGTTATCACGCCCGCCGGTATTGTCCTCAGAAAAAGCAAAAGGGGTAAGCGGTAAAATATACTTCCAGTCGATATCCCGTTCCTGATAAATAACCACATCCTGAAAAGCCAGGCTCAGAGATTTAAACCCTTTAAATTCAAAACGATGAATATGCATGTATTTCCGGATACTGTGATCCGAGTCCGTCATTTTTAAAAAATAGTTGTCCAAAGAAAGCCAATCTGCAAAATCAATACGCCCTTCCATTAAATAATAGGGTGGTGTATTTCGGGTGGCAGTTAAGGAAGAAAAATAGCCAGGTCCCATATGAACATGGTCTCTCCCCAGCTTCAAACTCAGCCAGGGAAAATCAACAATAATATAATGCTCAAACCGATTACAGGTTCGGCTCGTTGACATCTCTCCATCAGCCCCTATTTCCGCAGAACAGGTTTCACCAAAATCCGGATCAAACTGATGGTCATACTGTTTCTCCCCGGTCCAATCTCCGAAGATACGGCCATGTGAATAAAATGTCAGGTTCTGCTTTACATTCCCATATACCCGCAAACCCATTTCCAGGCGATTACTGTAACTGGTAGAATCAGAATACCCGTAAGAGCCGTGGGGAGATGCGTAAAACGAATGCAAGCGGGTACTGTCAAAGAGGCTTACCAACGGCTGGCCGCCAAAGGGATACCTGGTGCTTAAATACCAATCCTCATATTTTGAAAGAGGCTTCTCAAGCAAATACTCCTTCATCGGAGTTAATCGCTGAGGAAAGTTCTGGCTGTAAAAAACTTGGCCTGAACGACTTTGGACCCTACGTAAAATATCGTAACTTGGATCCAGGGGAGAGATGTCAAGATTTACATCAGCGAAGACACAAACAACAAAACCCAACAAGAATATGTTTATTAAAACGGAGCGGAATATGCACAATTTTACCATATAAAAACAATTCTATCCCCCCCCACCGTCACTTCGAGTAACCCCGAAGGGGTGTATCGAGAAGTCAAGGTCGTTGCTTTGTTTCTAGTGAAAAATAAGCAACTATGGTGACTTCTCGATACGCCCTACTTCGCACTGCGTGCTTCGTAGGACTACTCGAAGTGACGTGAGTAAAGCGCTATAATTATAACTTCCTGAACCCCTCTGTGTTCTCCGTGTCTCCGTGGCCATGAAAAATAAAACGACTATTTCCCAATCAATTCCAAATCTGCTTTCATCATAATTTCTACCAGCTCATCAAAAGTGACTTTCGGTACCCACCCCAGTTTCTCTTTGGCCTTGGTGGGATCACCCAATAAAAACTCCACTTCTGTCGGACGGTAAAATTTAGGATCCACTTCTACAATAATTTTTCCAGTCTTTTTGTCCCGGCCCTTCTCATTTATGGCTTCACCTTCCCATTCCAGATCAAAGCCTGCAATGGCAGCTGCTTTTTCAGTAAATTCTCTAACGGAATGAGTTTCTCCTGTTGCTACTACAAAATCGTCGGGCTCATCCTGTTGCAAGATCATCCACATCATTTCAACATAGTCTTTTGCATATCCCCAATCTCGCTTGGCATCCATATTTCCGAGCCGAAGGGTGTCCATCAAGCCCTCTTTAATTTTAGCCAGACCCAGGGTAATCTTTCTGGTAACGAAATTCTCGCCCCGCTGTGGAGACTCATGATTAAAAAGAATCCCGTTGCTTGCATGCATATTATATGCTTCACGATAATTTTTAACAATCCAAAACCCATAGAGCTTTGCAACGGCATAAGGTGAACGAGGGTAAAAGGGCGTTTTTTCTGTCTGAGGAACTTCAACCACCTTACCATACAATTCTGAGGTAGATGCCTGATAAAAACGGGCCTTATCCAGACCGACAGAACGTAAACCTTCAAGTAATCGCAATACACCCGTGCCATCAACATCCGCTGTATATTCTGGCGTTTCAAAAGAGATTTGTACATGACTCTGTGCTGCCAGATTGTAGACTTCATCAGGTTGCACTTTTGAGAAAATGCTATTAATACTGCTTGAATCAGATAAATCACCATACAGGAGCTCGAAAACCTGCCCTTTTTGTTTGGCATCAGCCCGAATTGCGTCAATACGACCACGATTAAAAAGGGAAGTCCTACGAATTAGGCCATAAACTTCATAGCCCTTTTCCAATAAAAATTCCACCAAATAGGCACCATCTTGTCCGGTGACTCCTGTAATTAATGCTTTCTTTTTTACCATATGTTCCTCATATCAAATTATTCTGTTGTGTGCAAAATAAAAAAAATCCCTCTCAAAGACGCAAAAGGCCTTAAGAAAAATTCTTACCTGCAGCATTACTAATTAGTATCTGTTCAAAACTAACCATTTTCACCGCAAAGACGCAAAGAACGCGAAGGTTTCGCAAAGGTAATTGAAATAAAATTAAATGATATCATATTGTTTTTAAGGTGTTATGGTTTTTTACTCTTTCCTTCTTCTTTGCGTAAACTCTGCGTTCTTTGCGTCTTTGCGTTGAATTTTTTTTCTTCCTGAACAGTAACTAATTAGATTTTGAACAGATACTAATTAGCAAAGGGAAAAAAAGTATAAATCTACTGTAGATTAAACTTATTTTACACGAGTCATATGTTTAAGAAAACTCTACTATTACTAGGATTAGCAGAAGCTTTTGCGAATTTTAATGTACCGCTTAATCGCCCCTATACCTTAAGAAATCAGACTCCTTTTTTATTGGAGGCAGAATTTCACCGGGTTATCGCAGAAGACACCCGCTATTCATTAATTTACCCCCGTGCCTGTATTTCGCCCCTTGATTCCAGCCAGGTATGTAAAGAAAAACCAAAATTCCGACTACGTAATAAAGAAAAAGAGCTTCTCCTCCAGATTCGCCCCATTATTGGCACCGAGTACCGCTATATCGAGCAAAATATCAGTAATACCGATTTTGGGCTCATCATTTCAGGTTTTAAGGGTCCTGCTTCATTCTACCTCGATGCCCGCATGTTTACGGAAGTTTCAAAAGAAATCCCTCAATCCTACGACCGAGAATATATAGACAGCCAATCTGTAGATAATTCTGATTTTATCGCCTACAATTCCTTTGCCCGGTACCGGAGTAACTTTTCCTATGATATGAAATGGGGGCGCGTAACGGTTGCCCATGACGCAGTTCACTGGGGACCAGGGCTTTTCACCAACCTTAATTTCCATCAGAACGCAATTCCTCTTAACTATCTCAGTTTTTCTACAAACATTGGTCCTTTTTCTATAATCAGCCTTTATGGTCAACCACTTTATCAAAACGCACGAGGAGGGGATATTTCCAATGAACGCTCCCTTTATGCCCACCGCTATGAATATGCGGTAACCAGCAATCTGCTTTTTAGTATTACAGAACTCCTCTTTCTGGTTAATTACGAAGAGCCTTTTGCCTTTGTACCCATCGTGCCCCTCTTTATGCATAAAGACTTA
>JADFYW010000350.1 GCA_015232855.1 Fibrobacteria bacterium | reverse complement strand
AAAGCTTCTCACGAGGCTTTTTTTTTTGTTCTTCCCCTGTTTTTGATTTCCGATTGAAGATTAACGATTGAAGATTTATGATTTCTTTTAACTTCTGTTCTCAATACTTCTTCAATCTTCAATCTTCAATCTTCAATCTTAAATCATCAATCAGTTTTAAATTCATGGTTCCTGAGCAACTTCTGAAATATGCTACTCCACCTCCGCTATCACCTTGTTAACCTGTCCCATTATTTTTTCAATCTTTTCAAAGTAAAGCCGTTTCCGGGTGAGGCGAGGTGCTTTACGGTATTCCTTTTCCATAGAAAGAAAGCTTTTTGTCTTTCCTTGGGCAGTTTGAATGAACTCCTGTTGACGACCTTCTGCGTGCCCCAATTCTTCGTGGGATGCTCCTTTTGCCAGGTGTTTTTGTTGATTTCTATAGCCCTCAGCTTCGTTAATGACCTTCTCTCGTTCCTGTTTGCTGGTCCAGACATTGTTAAACGCATCTGCTACTTCAATGGGAGGGGAGACTTCTCTAAACTGAACAGAAGTGATATGGATACCGCAATCCAGACTGTCGATTGATTTCTGTAACATTTGTCTTACCCGTATCTGGATTACTGATTTCCCACTGGTAAGGACTTCATCCACAGACATTACACTGGTGAGACTGGACAAGGCGGTTTCAGTAAAAAATTCTACCAAGTAATGAATTTTGGATACGTTAAACAGATACATAATTGCATCTTTTATTTTGTAGCGCACTACCAGTTTTAAATTCAGAATATTTATATCTCCGGTAATATATTCCTGCTCTTCAGCATGTTGCAGCCGCATTTCATCACCCAATGCCTCAACTATTTGACCAACATACACACGCTTTACTCCACTTACCTTTACGCGATCAAGTCGGCTTACAGGCCAGGGGGGAGTGTAATGAATGCCGGGTTGATAGGGGAGGATGGCCCGGCCAAAAACCCTTACAACCCCTTGTTCATCCGGTGCTATAATAAAGAAGCCCGATGCCAGGTAAACAGCAAAAGCACCCACAACCAGGGTAAAAGCTATTTTGTTCATTTTTCCAGTCATTTGCCTTCGGTCAGTAGTTTAAGTAAGTCGCTTTTTGGAGAGAGTACAATAGTTGTTTTTGTATTCAGAAATTTTTCGTAGGCTTCAAGGGTCCTCAAAAAATTGAAAAAGTCGGGATTTGTTCGGTAGGCCTCAGCATATATTCGGGTGGCCGCTGCTTCTCCCTGACCAAGGATAATTTCAGCCTGCTTTTTTGATTTTGAGATGATTTCGGATTTTTCTTTATTAGCTTGTGAAGTAATTTCCATAGATTTTTCCTGGCCTTCTGCCCGATACTTTTTGGCAATTCGATTTCGCTCTTCAGACATACGGGCAAATACGCTTGGCTTATTTTGTTCCGGGAGATAGAGTTTTTTGATACGGACGGTGAGGACTTTTATTCCATTGCTATGGGATACTGCCGCGCATTGCCGGGTTACTTCTTGCATGATGCTCGCAGTTTTAACTTTTTCTTCTTCCGTTGAAACCAGATTTTCCATGTTGTAGGTACCCAGGGCTGCTCCAAGTTCTGAGACAAATATATCGGTAAGAAAGAGTTCAGCTTTGTTGGTGTTCCCGAGGCTTTTAAGAAACGTAAGGGGAGTGGTTTCATCAATTTTCCAGCAGATAAAACCATCTGCAATAATATTTTGCTTATCGGCGGTGAGGAACTCCATTGGTTTGGGATTAAAGATCTGTACCCGCTTATCAAAACGGATGACTTTCTGAAAAGGAGATGGCAGTTTATAATGCAGACCCGGTTTGCCATTGTGTTTAACCGGGTTTCCAAATTGAGTAACAACACAGAGTTGTGTCTCATCCAGTTGAAACATGGAAGTGCTGAGAAATAGTCCTAGGAGTAGGAATATTAAAACGAAGATGAATCTTTTCATAATGTTCTCACTTAATTAGCATTTATTCAAATTAGCAGTATTTAATTCCATAGTCATTCCGGCTTGTCCGGAATCCAAAACATGAAATAGATATTTTTTACATTGTTTAAAATTGATATGAAAA
>JADFYW010000034.1 GCA_015232855.1 Fibrobacteria bacterium | reverse complement strand
CTCAAAAACAGGGGTATAGTTTTTATCTGCCATAACCGTGAAAAGGCAGATTTTCTTTTTGTCTGGAAATTTTTCTGAGAGGTATTTTTCCAACTCTTGAACCCCGTCTTCATTATGGGCCCCATCAAGTAACATCAAGACAGGAGAAGGACCTTGCAGCAATTGCTGCCGGCCGGGTAACTGTGTTATGTTTAGATTATCCGGCAGAGGTAGTTCTTTTTCACCCTCGTTATTGATTAACTCCAGACCTACCAGAGCTTGAGCGAGATTATTCAGTTGGAATATTTTGTTACCGATGCTCCCCGTAAAGGTATACCGGTTTCTACCGGTTTTTATTGAAAAGTTACCTGCAACATTCGAGTCAGCGGAAAAATGTATTTTTTCCATGAGAGCAATGTTATGGACAAAGCTCTCCTTTTCTTTGCTAAACTGCTCAACCATCTCTAACAATTCAGGTCTGTTTTCGTTAATAACAACGGGGATACCTGGTTTGATAATGGCAATTTTTTCGCCCCAAATCTGTGTTATTTCAGTTCCCAACATATTCATATGATCATAAGATACCGGTGTTATGATACACAAGTTCGGGGAGACACAATTAGTAGCGTCAAGTCTCCCCCCCAGCCCGGTTTCCAATACGACCATATCACATTTTTCATATGCAAAATAAGAAAAAGCCATGGCGGTAACACACTCAAAATAGGTTGCCCCCAAACGCTCCAGAACCGGGTAAGCGCGATTCATCCAGTCTACAATCCAGCTATCAGAAATGGGTACGCCATTCACCAGGATTCGTTCTCTAAAACTAACTATATGGGGGGAGGTAAAAAGACCAACTTTTTTATAGCCCAAAAACGGCAATAAAAGATTTAAATAATGACAGGTGCTTCCCTTTCCATTAGTACCGGCTACATGGATAAAGTTGAGATGAGATTCGGGATTATTCTGGCTGGCAAGGAGCTCCCTGATGTTATCCAAACCCAATTTAATGGTGAACTGGTCCCGACTATATAAAAAGTCAAGACAATCCGAATAACGGTGAAAGGTCACTTTGCAGCAACAACTGTTTTTTTGGTATCGGGTTTAACCAAACGACCGCTTGAAAAATGTTCAAGCAACGTAGAAAGAGTCTTTTTAAGATTTTTCCGCTCAACAATCATATCCAGAAAACCTTTAGCCATAAGCCTCTCAGCTTTCTGAAAGTTAGATGGAAGCTCCTGCCGTATGGTCTCACGAATCACCCTGGAACCGGCAAAACCAATTAATGCTTTAGGCTCTGCAATATTCACGTCCCCAAGCATTGCAAAGCTTGCTGTAACGCCTCCTGTTGTGGGATTTGTTAAAAGAGATATATAAGGTAAAGCGGCCTCATCCAATTTAGCAATCATAGCAGCGGTTTTCGCCATTTGCATTAAAGATAAGGTGCCTTCCTGCATACGAGCGCCACCTGATTTTGATACAATTATCGCAGGAATTTGCAGTTCAAGAGCCTTTCTGAGTACACGAGCCAGCTTTTCACCTTCAATAACACCCATAGAACCACCGCAAAAGCGAAAATCCATAACACCAATTGAAACCTTACGTCCAAAGATGGTTCCTATTCCACTAATAACAGCGGATTTAAGCCCTGTTTTAGCTTGATACTCTTTTAGTCTGTCAGAATATTTTTTCTTGTCTGTAAATTTCAGAGGATCATTTGAAACCAAATCTGCATCCATTTCCTCAAAACTTAGCTTGTCAAGTAACAGCGTAATGTATTCTTTGGCTGCAATAGGAAAATGGAAATTACAGTGATTACATACAGAATTATTCTTTTCGAGTTCTTTCCGATAGAGAATTTCTTTGCACTCATTACATTTTACCCACAACTCTGCGGGTAAATCTTTTTTTTGCTGGGTCTCGATTCCAGATTTCGCGTTCCAGAACCACTTCATAATTTTTCCTCATTCTTTTTTTTCAGATGTAAAGATAGTAATCTTTTAGCTTTTGATAGTTGCTGCTTAACAGAGCGACTGCCAGTACCTCCCTGGATATTTCGCATTTCTATAGAGGTAGAAAAAGACAACTCTTTTTTAATTCTCAGGCCAGAAGGAATACTCTGCCAATCACTATCAGGTAAATCAAGAAAAGAACATCCTCTTTTTTCGGCTTTTTTAATCATATTTCCGGAAATATGATGGGCCTCTCTAAATGGAGTACCCTCTTTAACGATGGCATCTGCCAAGTCAGTCGCAAGCATGGCTGCGTCCATTTTATTAAGTATCTGATCCTGATTAAAAACAAGAGAAGCTACAACCTTACTCATAACCCGCAGACAAATATCCATAGTTTCCGCAGTATCAAAAACAGGCTCTTTGTCTTCCTGAAGATCTCTGCTGTAACTAAGCGGTGCTCCCTTAACTGCGGTAAACAAACTGGTGAAATTACCCAACAGTCTCCCGCTTTTACCACGTATCAATTCAAGAGAATCCGGATTTCGTTTCTGGGGCATCATACTTGAGCCTGTGGTAAAGGCTTCTCCAAGTTGTACATATTTGCATTCAGCAGAAGACCAGATAATCAAATCTTCTGCATAACGACTCAGTAATGTGCCCAGTATAGCACCGGTACTTAAAAACTCAAGAGCAAAATCCCGGTGAGAAACGGCATCAATACTATTTTGAGAAACTGAACCAAATCCTAGTTTTTTTGCCAAGGCCTTCCTGTCATATGGAAAGGCAGAACCAGCCAGAGCTCCAGAGCCAAGGGGTAACTCATCCGCCATGCGACTCACATGGATAAATCGGGAAGCATCCCGCTCAAGGGCCCAGAAAAAGGACAACAGGTAGTGGGAAACATAAACCGGCTGGGCTTGTTGCAAATGCGTATACCCACTCATAATCATAGTTTGATATTCACAGGCCTTTTCGTAAACAGCCCCTTGTAAAGCGTAAATCCGTTCAATAATACTGGCACAGCAATTCTTTACATATAATTTAAAATCTGTCGCTACCTGATCATTACGGGAACGACCAGTGTGTAGTTTCTTTCCCGCATCCCCTATTCGTTCAGACAGCACCCGTTCAACGGCCATATGAATGTCTTCATCTGTACTATTAAAAATATCTTTACCGGCCAATACATCCTTTTCAATAACCCGTAAAGCCGTCTGGATTTTTTTGCATTCGGCACTGGTAATCACACCCGCTTCTGTCAGGGCTTCAGCCTGCGCCAGGGATCCCCTGATATCTTCTTTAATCAGTTTCTTATCATAATGGAGACTTATTGATAGAGACTCCATATCGGCATCCATACCGGTTTCAAACCGACCCTGCCACAATTTTTGAGACAATTGTTTTGTTTTACGAGATTTCAACTTGTATACCCGTTATTGTTAATTATTTGAATGACCATGGGCAATCTTAAGATCAGAGGCTACTGGCTTCACAACCAGGTGCGCCCCCAAATCCCGACCCACTTCCCGCTCAAAACGGACCATGGCAGCTTTCCGCTCTTCAGGCGAAGCGGACCGGCGTGTGTATTTCAGGAGGGCCTCATCGATAATGAGTTTTGCATTTGTGCCCTTAACCACCTCAGCGGTTACCCTGAACTCTGTATGATACCAGTTTCTGGTGTTATAAAACTGATACGTGGTGGAAAATTCTTCGCCCGGACTAAGGGTATTGTAAACATATTTTACAACTTTACTTTTTTCAGCCTTGCCATATATATCATGCTTAATATAGACATTGCTTTTTTTACCCTTAAGGATACGCCCCTTTAAACTGACAGTCACTTCAGTATTTTCGGGCAGGGTAAAAAACTGACCCGCCAGGATATTTTCCTGGTGCCCCATTTTGATAGGTCGAATTCTGCCGGAATAAAAATTAAACTCGATAGAACGGGCGGTATCAAACCCGGCAATATCATTATTACTCATCCAGGCCAGACGGGCGAAGTCATCTTTTTCTTCACTAGAAAGTACCCGGAGAAAATCGCGGTGGTTGGCAAAGAGTTTTCCTGATTCAACGCTGTATTTTTCGCAGTGGCTGAGATTTTCAGTACATACATCAAGTTCATTGTTTGCGGTAAACCGCCCCGTAACGTGCCCATAGGTATTCGAAAAATAAATATCCCGGCCAGAGGTATAGCTGCGAAACACACTCCGGCCTTCGAAAGGAGCTTCTTCCGTATTCATCCCCAGATAATCAATAACCGAAAGGGCTAAATCGCGTTGGCAATATTTATCAGTAAAAACCTTCTGTTTACCTGAAGGGTGCAGTACGGTCAGCATCCCCCATTGCTCACTCAGCCTCTCTCCTGAAGACGTCTCGTAAGCCTTAACCGCCTGGGCTTCGTCAGAAGTAACGAGAACGAGTGTATTTTCAAGGATACCTTTATCTTTAAGACGGGCAAAAAAGCTCTGGAGGGCTTCATCAAGATATGAATAAATACGCTGTTTATTTGATTCTCCTGGAATCACACGATAATTTTCAGGAATATTATCAAGGGGATGGTGGGTCCCCACGGTGAGCATGGTCATGAACCATGGCTCAACTTTACCAGAAAAAGATTCTATATGGGCAGCAGCCTGTTCAAAAAAAGATTTGTCATCTACGCCCCAATATCTGGTTGAATAATGATATTTAAACCAGTCTCTGCCATAAATTTCATCAAAACCTGCTTTTTTCATAAAGATATCTTTTAGCATATAAGGTAGTGGAGAGGCTTGCATATATACGGTGCGATACCCTCGTTTGGAAAGAAACCGGGGCAGCGTTTCCCGATTGGGGAAGCTGATATATTCCGTCATTTTAGGCGTAGTGGAATTGAGTTTGGGATAACTTCCGGAAAAAATAGAAAAGAGCCCACGATTGGTCTGACGCTGATGAGAAATAAAATTTCTGTAACTGATATTATCTGAAGCAATACTATCGAGCAGTGGAAGAGAAATATCCCAGGATACATCATGGTGTTTTCGTACAGAAGGAAGGGCACCACCGGTAACACCTTCAACAACCACAATCAGCACATTTTTAGGACGACGTCCTTTATGATAGGGAACCTGTTTTTCTCCTGCCAGATCCTGTTTTACCAATTTCCGGTATAATAAACTATCCAGGGGAGCCTTTTTATAGTCGGTATAATTAATCGCGAACAGGTCTATCGTATTGGCTGACACAACATTGTTCGCCCGCCAGCGCCGATCAAGCACAGAAGCGCCAGTAACCGTCGTGAAGAGAAGTACACCAAAAAGAAGAATAGTTGTCACCACCACCGACTTTGTGAACTTAACCGGCTTAATTGTATAAACCAAAAATGAACCCAGAAAGACGGCAAAGAGCAGTAAGTAATTCGAAACGACAAGACCAGAGCCCATTAAAAACGTAGGACTGAAGATATATTTCACATAGAGTAACGATACCAGATCACCATTGATACCCACATGTTCATAATTAGAGTAATGAAACAACAGCCAGAGGACCAGGAAAGGAAGAGCAAGAAACCTTGATAGTTTTAAAAGTAAAAAGAAAATAAATACCGCAACCAAACTTACCATGAAATCGGAAAGAAAGCCCATAAGGTCAATCTGGTGAAAATGTTGTTCTATACCCAGGGCTACCCGGGTAAAAACCGGTGCACAGGCAAAGCAACATAATGCCAGAAGCCATTGAACATTATTACGAATGTTGCTGTCATTCCTCATTTTGGTTTTCTCATACCTTTATTAAAATCCAACTTCCCAGATCCTACCCGAAAGATAAATTATTCGTATTACGAAATAACGCTAATTTTCAGTTAATTAACCTTTTTTCCAGCCTTTTTACCGCAAAAAACCCTAAAATGAGGATTACCAGACAACAATACAGTAAATCCAGAAGTAAATAAGGGGAAAAATTTGTCCGACAAAGAGCTCTTACCATTCTGACGACATGGGTAAGGGGGAAAATTTCACAAAAAGGCCGAAGATAAGGAGGAAGATTTTGAATAGGAAAAACTGCCCCTGAAAAGAAAAACATGGGGGAAAGAAAACCGGTAAAATAAAAATTAAGGTGGTTGATATCTTTAACAAAAGAGGTAACAAACAATGAAACTACCGCAAACATCACTCCTGTGATAAATCCGACAAAAGGAGCAAAAATGCTGGTAGAAAAGGGAATAACCCCAAAAACCAGCATAATCAACAATACAGCCAGAGAAAAGAAAAAGCCCTTTGTTCCAGCCCAAAGAATTTCTCCCACAAAAAGATTTGAAACGGTAATCGGAGCTGCTAACATGGCATTATACACTTTTTCAAACTCAAGTCGGATAAAAGTACCAAAGGAACATTCAAAAGCAGAGGTAAACATAGCTGTTGACACCAGAAGCCCGGTAGCCAGAAACTGGATATAAGGAATACCATCCATGGAGACAATGTATTTACCAAGACCAAGACCTATACCCGCAAGAAAAATGAGTGGCTCCAAAAAAGGAGGAAAGCCATTACTAAACAAGTTTTTACAATATACCCGGTAGTGGCGGTACCAGACGCTTGAAAGCCGGGTTATTAGAGGGGGATGACTACTGTTTTTCATTTAAACACTTTCCGGTGATTCTTAAAAACAGATCTTCAAGATTCGTACGACGAATATTCATATCATCGGTATCCATTTGTTTAGCAAGGGTTTTGAGTCGCGCAAAATCTCCAGCATAATACCGGGGAATATTTTGCACTTCATCCCTGCGAATACCATTCGTATCCCAGGAAGCCTCCAGCTCTTTATCTCCGCTTTTTGCAGTCTCCATTACATAGGGTTCGATATTTTCTTCCAGAAGTCGCCGGGGAGGTCCTTCGATGATGCGTTTTCCCTGATTCATAATCAGGATATTATCACATATCTGATAAGCCTCATCCATGTAATGAGTAGTCAACAAAATCGTAACACCCTCTTTTTTGAGCTCCCTGATTTTTTGCCAAATAAGATGACGTACCTGGGGGTCAAGCCCTGTAGTGGGCTCATCCAGAATCAACATTTTAGGACGATGTAAAAGAGAACGGGCAATTACCAGGCGACGCTTCATACCGCCAGAGAGTTTTTTAATTCTCACATCTTTCTTCTCGCTCAATTCGAGAAAATCAAGCAGTTCATCGATGCGCTCTCCGGCCTGTTTTGTTTCCATGCCATAAAACCGGGAATAGATAAGAAGGTTCTGATACACATTCAACTGGGAATCGAGATTATCTTCCTGAGGAACCACACCACAAAGGGCCTTAACATCCAACTCCTGAGTATAAGGATCCAGCCCAAATACATCCATGGTGGATGCCTGAGCATCATCTCTCCGGGCAACCCCATACAGCATCTGCATCAAAGTGGTTTTACCCGCGCCATTTGGCCCCAGAAAGCCAAAACACTCCGCCCGGTTTACTTTAAAACTAAGATTATTCACCGCTTTGAGTGCGCCAAAGCTTTTGTTTATTTTTTCTACGGTAATTACGGTGTTCGTCATGTTTTACCCTACATTACCATTTGACCCGCACGATGTCCAAGCCATACAGCCAGCAAACCGCAAACGACACTTAACAGCACATATACGACACCTGTTACCAATTCCCCTTTCTTGAAAAGCAGAAGGGTTTCATTTCCGAAGGCAGAAAATGTGGTAAAACCCCCGAGAATCCCAGTGATGAATAAAAGTTTTAATTCTTCAGCGCCAAAAGAAACTTTCTCAAAGACAACCCATAAAAGCCCGATCAAAAAACAGCCGATAATATTTGCCGTTAGAGTATGATAAGGCAGTTTGGCGTCTTGAAAATGACCTGTGACAAAAACGCTAATGCCGTACCTGGCAATAGCTCCAAAAAAGCCACCTAAACCAACGAGTAAGAGTTGTGTCATAGGATCGGGAAGATAAATAGATTCGGGGTAGGTGTCAGTAATCAGGAATCAGTCAATGTCATAAATTCTTATCAGTTTTTTCTGATTTAATCGGTTATTCATATTTATGACTTTATTTGGTGGTGGAATTATCCAATAAAAGCTGATGCTTGATTTAAAAATACACCATTATATTTTACTTTTATAAAGGAATGGTTGCTTAACAACAGCAACTTAAATGGTGCGCTCAGTAAAAGGAAGTTCTCATGGAAAATGTTGAAGAATTACTCAGGGGTCTGGTTAAAGAAGGTGTTTCAGATATCCATTTTAAAGTACGCAGGCCTCCCCTGCAACGCTTCCAGGGAGAACTTATCCCCACCGATCTGCCGGAACTCTCCGCAGAAGACACCGAAGACATGGCCAAAAAAGTACTGGGACCTGAAGCCTGGGCCCGCTTTGTCGAAAACCAGGAAGCAGACTCTTCTTACAGTCTGCCGGGCATGTGCCGTTTCCGGGTGAATGTATTTAAACAGCGCGGCACCGTTTCTATTATAATGCGTATCATCCCTTTTAATGTACCCAGTCTCGAAGAACTGCGGGTACCCGAAGTAGCCAAAAAAATTGCCACGCTCCATCGCGGCCTGGTACTGGTAACCGGCGTTGTGGGCAGCGGCAAATCATCGACCCTGGCGGCCATGATTCGCTTCATAAACGAAAATAAACAATGCCATATCGTTACCCTTGAGGACCCCATTGAATTCCTGCACCGCGACCAGAAGAGCTCAATCAACCAGCGCGAAGTGAGCGTAGACACCCAGAGCTTTTCCCGTGCTTTAAAAGGCGTACTCCGGCAGGACCCGAATGTTATTCTCGTTGGAGAAATGCGGGATGTCGACACCATGGCGACAGCACTCACAGCGGCTGAATCCGGTCACCTGGTACTCTCAACCCTGCATACGGCGGATTGTAAAGAAACCATCAACCGCCTAGTGGATGCCTTCCCTACAAACCAGGAAAAGCAGATTCGCCTGCAACTGTCCCAGAACCTGGCTGCAGTAATATCCCAGCGTCTTTTACCCCGGGCAGACGGCAAGGGGAGGGTAATGGCTCCTGAAATTATGGTGGTCAACGCCGCTATCTCCGAGTACATCATGGATCCCCTTCAGGGAGGTAGCATGCTCGATAACATGGCCAAAGGCCGTGAACAGTATGGATCAGTCACTTTTGACCAGACCCTTTTAGACCTGTATGAACAGGAACTTATCACCAAAGAAGTAGCCCTGCAAAACGCCACCAGCCCCAATGACCTCCGGCTTAAGATGGCTATCGGGTAATTTTGCGGTAAAAAGAAAAAAGGCTTATTTTTTCAGAAAAACCACATTGACACCAGACTTGTCCAAAATAATTGAAACCGTCTCGGTTTTTGCATTTTAAAAAAGTTGTTGAAATTACAAAAAAAAGACGGTTTCAATTATTTAGGTCAATACTGAATAGATATCCATCTTAATTATTTTCCGGCTGTACTTGAACAGGCTACCCCAATGTAGTAACGGCAAGCACCTGCTCAATGGTGGTGTTCCCAGCAAGCATCTGTTCGATACCAGACTGCCGGAGGGTCTTCATACCTTCCTGAACCGCAAGGTCCTGAATTTCCTGGCTGGAGGCACTTTTTAAAATAAGCTTCCGCATCTCTTTGGTGACCTGGAGCATTTCAAATAATCCGGTTCGTCCTTTATAGCCCGTTCCGTTACAGGCTACACAACCTTCACCCTTGTAAAACTTGTGCTGCTTTTCTTCGGCACTCAGATTAAGCTGTTCCAGTACTTCCGGTTCCGGTATATACTCAATTTTGCAGTTCCCGCAAATAGTCCGTACCAGGCGCTGGGCAATAATCAGGTTTAAAGAAGAAGTTAACAGCAGAGGCGGTATGCCAATATCCACAAAACGCGTGACCGCACTTGATGCATCATTGGTATGCAAAGTAGAGAATACCATATGCCCGGTTAACGCCATCTTGATTGCGATATCCGCCGTCTCACCGTCACGAATCTCACCGATAAGAATTGTGTCGGGGTCCTGACGAAGGATAGAGCGCAAGGCCGCTGCAAAGGTAAGACCGATAGCACTGTTGACATGTACCTGGTTAATGCCTTCCATATGAAACTCCACCGGATCTTCTACGGTAATGATATTGGTGGCAATGCTCTTTACCGACTCCAGCGCCGAGTAGAGCGTAGTTGATTTACCCGAACCCGTAGGACCGGTAACAATAACCATGCCATAGGGCCGTGCAATATTATCCTTGAAAATTTTCATCTCGTGGGCCTCAAAACCCAGGTTATTCATGCTCGACTTAAAAGCCTCTTTATCGAGAATACGCATGACCACTTTTTCGCCATGGATAGTGGGTAAAACCGATACACGCAAGTCCACCTGTCGTTTACCAATACGAACCACCATGCGCCCGTCCTGGGGAAGCCGTCGTTCTGCTATGTTGAGGTCTGACAGAATCTTGATACGGGTGGTGATGGCCTGATGACTGTGTTTGGGAGGGCTCATCATACGACGCAGCTCTCCATCAATACGATAACGAATCTGCAGGTCCGTCTCTCCCGGCTCAATATGAATATCACTTGCCCGATCACGAATTGCATTGGCAAAGAGCATATTCACCAGCTTGATAATACCAAGTTCTGCCCCTTCGGCCGCAGCCTTTTCCGGGTCGAGGTCCTCCGCTTCGGTTTTTAAAATTTCAACATCCGCTTCCAGATCTTCCATAAGATCAGCAGCATCCCGTTGTGTGGTGATATCGGCATAATAGCGCTCGATAGCAATTCCTATTTCATGCTTGGTACCAAGAATCGGCCGTATCTCACAATCAGTATGGTCCCGTAAACTATCAAGCACACGGATATTGTTAACATCAAGCATAGCGACCGTGAGTATATCCTCTTTTTTCTCTACTGCCAGACACATATGGGCCCTTGCGATATGCTCGGGGACCAGAGAAACAACATTTACATCAGCTGAGGCATACTGGCGGGGTATGGCCATGGGGACCCCCATCTGGCTCGCCAGAAACCGGGTCTTCTGATGTTCATCGATATATCCAAGGGCAACCAGGGCATCCCCCAGCAGCATGCCGGTGGTCTTTTTCTGGTGATCCAGCGCGGTCTTCAGTTCCAGGGCCGTGATGATACTGTTTTCAACCAGGATAGAGCCAAGACTCTGGGGACTGCGATGAAAAGCGGCCCCTTTTGATTTTTTTGATTGTTCGATACGGATAGTGGTGATGGCAGTTTTAATAACTTTGGCAATGTCGGCATCCCAGACAGGCATCTGGAGAATATTATCAGCCACAATTTCGAGCTGGCGGTTCTCAAACAGCTCTTTGGCATTTTCCATCACCAGGGAGATAACCACATTTACTTTGGTTATAAGCTTAAGGGAAGCCAGATGCAGGGCATATTTCTCAACATCATCGCCAAGAGAAAAAATAGCCAGAGCTATTTCACAATCACAGACCGCACAGACATCGGTCTTTTTGCTTAACACTTGCATTTCCTGGGTTTTAAGGGCCTTATTCAAATTCTGGCGTACCTTAGAGCAATGCTCGAGGTTTTTTACCCTGAGGTTAAGCTGTCTGTCGAGAGTGGTCCGTTCCAGTATCTGGCGAATATGTTCCGCGTTTTTTTCGGCTGAGGCAAAAAGGCCCATATTGATGGGCGGCTGTTTAGTTTGGGCTTCTTTATCCATGCAGTTAGTTCTCCGATACTTCTATTAGTAAAGTATATAGCAAAAAGTAAGTAATTTCAACTCCTTATGTAAGCCTATACTGTACTGTTATGGTCCCCCCATCCCCCCCGATTCAATACACAAGCGGGGGAAGGGGTCAGGGGATGTGGGGAAGCCCCCAAGATCAGTTCCCTGGCTGCAAGAGGTTACATCATGCACTTGCGGAAGTCTTCTTTATCCTGACTTACCGACAAGGCATCTTCTTCGGTCACGAGGCCTGACTTCACCAGATTCGAAAGACTCTGGTTCATGGTCTGCATGCCATGGGTGGAACCCAGTTGTATCTGGTTGTCGATATTATGCAGCTTTCCTTCACGGATAATTGATTTAATAGCTGTGGTACCCACCATAACCTCCAACCCGAGCTGGAGGCCGCCGCCAATTTTAGGCATCAGTACCTGGGTTAAAACACCATTTAAGGTCATGGCAAGCTGAGTGCGAATCTGGTCCTGTTTGTTTCCGGGGAACACATCGATGATACGGGTAAGCGTCTGGGCACAGGAGTTGGTATGCAGAGTTGCAAAACAGAGGTGACCGGTTTCTGCAATAGTGAGCGCCGCCTGGATTGACTCCGGATCCCGCATCTCACCCAGGAGTACCACATCAGGGTCCTGACGAAGGACAGACTTAAGTGCATTAGCAAAACTTTTAGTATCGGTTTCAATCTCCCGCTGGTCCACCGTTGCCATTTTATGAGCATGAAGATATTCGACAGGGTCTTCCATGGTGATGATATGCAGCCGTTTTGTTGAATTGATTTTATCAATCATGGCGGCCAAAGTAGTGGACTTTCCGCAGCCGGTTGGCCCGGTTACCAGTACCAGGCCGTTTGGCCGCTCAGAAAGCTCTTCCGCGATAGGTGGAAGTCCCAACTCCTCAAAAGAGAGAATATCAACAGGAATACGGCGGAAAGAGCCGGAAACCGCTCCTCGCTGCATAAATACATTGGCACGAAAACGGGCCAACTTTTTAAGCCCGAAACTGAAATCGACCTCCCATTCATCTTCCAGTTTTTTCTGCTGTTTTTCGTTCATAATCTCATAGCAGAGTTCCCGGGTTTTTGAATCAGAGAGCGGATCAAAATCAAGGGATACCAGTTCCTTATCAAGCCGCACCTGAGGAGGTTTACCCACACTAAGCAGGAGATCCGTTGCTCCCCGCTCAAGCATGTCGGTAAAGAGTTCTATAATTGTGTATTCTTCTGCCATAAAATTCTATCCTAACCCGCTGCTTGCGGAAATCCTAATATCTAAATCCTAAAACCAAAGTGGCTTCGCTCTTTTTAATGTAAAATGTGCCAACAACCAGTCATTCCAGCTTGTCTGGAATCCTGAAAATAACAGCAAAAACTTTTAAATGTATAACCAGGGAAAAGTGTTTCACCTGTGTTCATGATTCCGGACAAGCCGGAATGACTGGTTCTGGGAGTGTTTATCACATACTACCTTTAAGTTAATGCACATGTAACATAATCAGAATGACTGATGTATGCCACTTTTAATTTTATTTAACACCGTCACTATTTATTTAGAAATTAGGATTTCCCTTGTGGGAGAAATACTATTTCTTCTGCATTTCCTGTTTCTTTTCTTCCTGCTTCATGCTCCCATCGAGATCATCAGGACTAATGTAAAGATCTGCCGGATTATGAATTATCCTTGGTTTGATTTCAACTATCAGATTTGTCCTTTTCACAAGAGTACTGCTATGACTGAACAGTACACCCAATAAAGGAATTTGTCCAAGAATAGGTACTCTGCGGATATTCTCTGTTTCTTCTTCAGAAAGCAGACCAGCGAGAAAAACAGCCTGGCCGTCTTTAACCCGCACCGTTGTTTTTGTTTTTCTGATTTTAACAAGAGGCAAATCAGCGGCAGGCCCTTTAAAACCGGCGATGGAACTCACCTCAGGCTCAAGGGTAATCGTAATTTCATCATCTTCATTCACATGAGGCAGCATGGTTAATTTTACACCCACTTCTTCATGCTCTACTTCCTGATTGGGTCCACCGGTTGTGGTTGCCTGTTGATTATACTGTTGCACAACAAAGGGAATTTTTTCACCAATATGCAGGCTGGCTTCCCGGTTATTTGTCGTTGTAAGTTTCGAATTCATCAGGAGCCGGGCATTTCCATTTGCGATAAGCATATCAAGAGCTACATCAAAATCAAGCTGACCCTTGATCCATTTACCGGCACTAAATCCTTTACTCACCTGAGACGTTGGGTAAGAAATTTTATTTTCAATTGGAGAAAGTTGTCCCCAATCAACACCGTAATTATTTTCATCATCCACAGCCACTTCAATCAATCTTGTTTCAAGCATAATAAGGGTATGGGGATGATCGATTGACTTTACAATCCTTTCAATCTCATTGATGACTCTGGGACTGGCATACACAATCAGGCGGTTTCCTCCTTTATCCACTTTGACCTTTTTACTTACATCACCAAGTAAAAGGGCCACCTCTTCAGCATTTGCATAATTGAGTGCAATCACATAACCCGATTGCCCCACTTCATCTTTTAAATTATCAGATTTTCCTATGAGTACGGAATTTCCAATTATTTCATAAGACAGGCCTGCTGCACGTACAACAAGGTCAATAGCTTCTGCAACCGGTGTATTTTTGAGAATGATGGTGATTTTTGAAGTATCAACACCCGCACCCGAAACAAAGTTCATCCCTGAACGTTCTGCAAGCACTTTAAGTACCTCAGAAAGATTTGCCCCTTGTGCTTTTAACGAAATCGTTTTTCTCAGGAGCGGGTTTGGATCCATGGTTACAATGGGTGATTCTTTCTTCTCTGCAGCCATTACTTCAAAGCCCATACCCATGCAAAGGAGTATACAGCTTATTACCAGTAGTGTTATTTTATTCTTTATCACAGAATTGCCTCCGTTTCATCCTCTTATGAGGGGTCGTGTGTTTTGTTGTTTATAAATCTTTCTTTTTTTGTATTCAGCTTAATTCTTTTTGCCTTTTTCTTTTTTGGCAGGCATAGTTATCGCACCGCCACTTTTGGGTTTGGTTAACCGTTTACCTGAAATATCATACTTATAAAATAAGGAATCACCAGCCATAATCACGGCTTCAGCGGTTATCTCAATTATTTTTCTCCCCCGCACAACTTCCCCAATATTCACCGAAAGAGATCTATCTTCATCCATAACAATTGCGGTGTATTGTCCGTTATCGTCCTGAATGATGGCAGTAAGTTTAACAGGATCTATTACTTCTTTTATTTCTTTCTTCGCCGTGGCTCGTTTTTTACCCTTCTTCCTGGGTATGGACTTGACCACCACCCGGCGTTTACCGGTCATTGGGTCTTTCTCTCCCGTATAACCGAAACTGGCCCGTGTTGCCAATAAATCCTCTAAACGATTTACCAGATCGAGAAACTTTTGATCATAGCCCTCACTTGTTTTAAGAGATTCTTTTACCATATGTTCAAAAGAGCGATGTTGGGACCATATCCGCCAAGACATGCCCCCTGCTAAAAGAACAGCAAGAACAAATGTTGAAATTAAAATTGCTGACGTTTTTTTCATATTTGATGGGCCCTCTTTTCTACCCTGTAAGTATTAACATACATTGTGACCTGTATTCCTTTGTGCCCGGAAGTAGTCTTTACCAGATTCGTCTTATTCTTTTTATTATCCAGGATAAGGTCAACACTATAATGTTCTAAAGATATAATACGTCTGCTGTTTTCAAACTTTGAACAAAGCTCACCGAAGCTAAAAAAATCACCTTGAACCACAATTTTATACCCATACGTTGTCACCCGTCCATTTTTTTTAGGTCGTTCCGGAGAAACGGAGAGTAATTCCATTTTCAGATCATTTACACATTCTGTAACAAAATCAAAAAAGACAGTCTCGTGGGATGCCGTATCTTTTTTTCCTGGTATATCCATATTTTTAAACACCAGATCACGCACATGTGTAAGATCTTCATAAACAATTTTCGCAGTGTTAAGTTTATTGGATGTTTCTATTCGTTTTTGCTCAATTTTTTTAAACTCTTTTTGAAAATTAGCCACATAGATCCTATCTCCAACAACAGACCCAATGGTCAGGATAATAACAATAAATAACAATACATAATCTTTTTTCATTTTCATCTACCCTTCTTATTTACCTTTTTGTTTACGGAAGAGTATTCAAAACCAACCCGCAGCCGGTATCCTTCATCATTTCTCTTCGTTTCATCAAGATAAGTGTTGGCAAAGTCATCATTAAAGGTTGTATCTTTCCTCAAAGAATTAAGATATTCATCCAGGGTAATAAGTTGTTTCTGATCAGGAGATATATACCCATAACCTTTTACCTCCAACTCGTTCTTTTTGTATTCAAACTCAGTTATCCAGTAGTTTTCAGGAAGGTGCAGGGCCATAGCAGCAAGCTTTTTCGTCCAGAAAATACGTGTTGCCTGGAGTTTATCTAAAAGCTCAATATCGGATTTATCAACCACTACACGAGTAGCTGCATATTTACGATATTCATTTTCAAGGCGCCGCAACTTTCTGTTTTCAGCCTCAAGAATACCCTGCATGGTAAGCACCCTAAATGTTGTAAATATTATAGCCAAAGAAAGTATACCAAAACTGAGACAACCAACCGCAAAGGTAATGAGACGCTTCCGCTCTATCTTGTTTTCGGCAAGGCGCAGCTCCCGTACCATGTTTGTTATATACGTATGAGAATTTGTTTCTCCCGTTTTGACGGCTCTCAGTGCCAGAGCCGTTGCTAATTCAAATTTACCGGCAGCAACATTAATCCCTCCCTGTGATTTGGAGGTAAGTCTGAGTAGCTGTGCGTTGAGCCCCGTATGTTTGGTGACAATCTCATACAAATGCGCTTCGTCAGAAAACTCGCCGAAAACATAAATGCTACCAAATTCGCTTGCTTCATGATTCTTTTCATAATAAGAAAGTGATCGTGCAATTTCTTCACCAAGCGCATTTAGTTTTCGTTCCCGTTCCCTTGGAGCTACCTTGTCTTTTTTTGCTCCAAACACTTCTTCGGAGCCAAAATAAATATTTCGATGAAAGTATGTATTATCCGGCCCATCAATTACAATAGAACAAATAGAAGACCCTATATGCAATGCTATACTCGGTGGTGTTTTTGCATCCTGTTTTTCAGTCCCCATCATCAAGGCGTTACCCACCGCCAAAGGATGGATATCAGTGACATCAGGCTTTAGTCCGGCTTTTTTTAAATCTCTTAAATGTCTACTTAATGTAACATTTGATGTAAGACTAACCAGCACTTGTGAAGGACTGGTCTTATCAGGTGCTTTTTTAACTACCTGATGCTGGAGAATTGATCCGGCAATTTCAAAAGGAACCGTCTTCCGAAGTTGAATTTTCAAAGCCCCAGTCATTTGATCAGGAGCCATCAACTTAAAAGGTACCTGAGCAGCGTATACCTGTTTACCCGTAAGATTAGTAACTAATTGATCTTTGGAACCAATATGCAATTTCGCTCTAATTTTAGTCAGACCCTCAACAAGCTGTTCATCTTTGGCAAAATTTCCAAGGATTTCTTCAGCTGCCTCCAAAGCAAAGTTTCCCTTATCATCCCCGGTTATCCGTACCGCCCGAATAGCATTAAACTCATATTCAATCCCGACAGCACTCACTTTCTTCCCTCCGGAGAGTTTTATGGACTTGGTCACCTCAGGCTCAGTAATCGATTTTATTTGTTCGGATTGTTCAGGAACAGACTCCGACAAGTCATCAACCACAGGAGATTCAGAGGCAGAATCGTCCTTTAAAGGATGCTCATCCGAGGTTTTCATTGAATCTTTCAACGGCTGCTCCAGAGGCTTTTCTTCTGAATTATTATCTGGTTTTTCATCAGTCATGTATTTTTCTCTTTTTTAGATATCAATATTTTCTTCAGTCCAATTTGTAAGGTTGAATTTAAATAAGTCATCTGGGGTAACATCAGCTGCGTATACTTCAGGCATTTTAGGTGCATTTACCAAACCAGAAAGTCGGGTATCATAATAAAACCGTATTGCACCAAAATTTTTTCCACCGCCAGATGTATAGTTAAACCACATATCCATTGTACGCCCGCCTACAAAACGTAAATCATAATTCTTATATGCATTGGGGTCTATTTTTTTGTTTTTTATCTTCCACATATTTGTTCCGCCACTATAGGCAGCAACTGCATTAGCCATGAAATAAAGCTTGCCATCATCCGCATCACCGACCACATCTTTTCGAAGCTTATCTCTTGGATCAAACCATTCTGTCCCGAAATAAAGATCATGACCTGAAATCAAACCAACAATATCATCACTATTAGTAGGTATCCCATAGTTAGTAGAATTATTCCATCCATCTTCGGGTGTTGATGCATCCCAGTTACCAAACTGGCTTTTATCAAAATCATTATATTTAAGATTACCCACCGCATGAATACTATAACCGGAATCAGTCATGACAGATATATCACCATTTACAACACCAAGAACATTAACATCAGAAGCAGGAACACGAAGTAAATTACCCTTAATCTGAGCAGCCGTAAGACTGTCCTTATTTACCGACCAGTTGGAGCCATCATAACCCCAGGTGTAATAAAGCGCCGACCCATCACTTTTAAATTCTATAGTTGGTCTCCTGGCAATAGACTCATCATTTACATCGTTCAAATCAGCATAAGAAGAATCTAATGTAATATCAGGCGCATAATAATCATCTACATACAAAGAATCCTGGCTATGTAGAAAAACATCTGTCATATGAACATCTATATCTGCACCCTCATCCGTTCCCTGTTGTTCGCTGTGTACATAGATTCCATAATCATAGTTATTGATCCTACCGTCACCATAATTACCCCACGCTTCACTTTTTCCTTCTTCGTAAGTCATTTGCTTTGATGGCTCATCCCAATCAAATTGATAATTACCTAGCATATTATGGGCTTCAACCTGGCCGTTCATAAAACGGACATTCTTGCTCACAGAAGATACCACAATAGGAGAGTTTGAGTGCATTGGTCCGTCAATCACCACATTATCAAAGTACCCGCCACCCACTGTTGAACGGGAACTAACATATAAGTTATTTATATAAGTACCTTCACCAAGATCTTTTTTTTCAAGCATCCACTTAAGCCTTTTTTTATAAGGAAGTTTTGAATTGCTCGCTTCTGAGACTACCCATGTATGACTCAACGAATCCATCGTGGTGATGTTTACATTAAACCCATTATAATTCCAGTTTGATTTAATTGTTGTAGTACCTGATGGTTGCCAGTTTCCCTTTTTCCTTAAATAGCGTGTACCAAGAAGCAAACCACTTTCAGCAGCCTGAAAGGCAAGTTCATTTAAATGAGCTTCCACTTCATCATTAACACCACTACTGGCAAGCATTATAAAAGAGGCACTCGCAATTGTCATTACAAGAGAAAATGCTACAACGCCAACCAAAGCAGAGCCCTTCTGACATTTTTTTATTAATTCCAGTTTCTGCACCTGAAGCCATCTCCTCTTGATGAGATTTCGTATATTTTTCCTGATATATTTTTTTGAAATGTAAGATCCATGGTCAGACCAATTCTGCCGCCAAGCAAACCAAATGAACTACCGCTTTTAACTTGAACGGTATCATTACCCACAATCATAGGATCATAACTGCCGGCACTGACATCCAGTTCCTGTAATACAGTCCCGTTAATTTTATAGCCTCCCGTTCGATTGCCACTGGCATCATAGGTTTCAATTGCAACAACAGAATCATCGGAAGAATAAGTTTTATAAGAACTAAAACTCTCATTGGCTTCTAAAACAGCCGCTGCCTGCCTTACTTTCCATCCAATATTATATGAAACAACATCATATAATTTTTCCATAGAAACATTGGCCGCACCTTCTCTTGTCTCACGGGTGGTCATTAAAAAGAATGTTAATACAACACCCGCAGTGATAACCATAAGGATGCCGGTAACAAGACTTTCAATCAAAGTAAATCCGCTCTGGTTTTTCATTTTGCGTTAGATATCCTTCTCATAACCTGTACTGTATCAGGACCCTCTGGTTCATTCCAGGTTAGTGTCATGGTTATATCCTTATAAGGAACTTGAGTTGAATTCACTGTCATTACATTGGCCGCTGATACCGATATACTAAGAACACCAGTCAAAGGTGTCGACTCATCAGGATCAAGTTGTACCGAATCTGTGCGGGAAGTAGTTGTGTCAGAAATCGCATTATAATTTGCAATTTTAAATTCATCCTGTTCAAAAGCGGCATGAATTAAGGCCCTTGCCTGTCTACGATGATCAGAACTCACATCTAACTCTCGTCCCTTCTGAATCATTGATATAATGGCGAGAATGACAATACCGAGAATAACTGCAGAAACCATTATTTCTACCAATGAAGTACCCGCCTGGGAACTTTGCTGAAAAAAACTAATGTTCTGTTTTTCGATTTGCATTCATGCCTACTTATAGGTCACGGTATGAGTAACGCCACTGTGTTCATTATCAGTAATCGTAACACTGCCGCTGGAAACAGTCACCGTATAACGTGAAGAGTCCGGCAAAAAAAGATTTAAATCATCTACCGTTGGGTCTGTATTAGTACGGCGGAAAAAAGAGTTAGCCGAAGCCGCCCCTGTTTTTGCAAGATCCTCAACATTGGCCTGTCTCTGATTTTCAATATAGGTCAGGTAAACAGGTACAGCAACTGCTGCAAGTACCGCAATAATTACAGCCGCAACAATGACTTCAACTAAAGAAAAACCTTTTTGTTTGTTATTTCGCACTATCCTACACCCCGGTTAATGTATTACGCATGATATTCTTTCCCCCTACTTCAATTGCGGACGGGGGAAAGTATCATACCTGTTACTTATTTGTAATAGTAAGTTTCCGAAGTAGTATCAGCCTGAGAATGTCGGGCTACTACTGTACCAGCGGTAGAGTTAACAGTCACCGTGATCTCCGTAGGGATAACAATGGCAGGATCAGTCCCCGAACCATTATCACAATACATTTTGGTACCACTAGTAGGAGAAGAGCAGTCATCGTTATTAGAGGCACATGCACCGCAAAAAGAAGCGACAGAACCGGCAACATTATCAGATTGATTTACTCTTGCATCTTCAATGTATTCGAGATAAATCGGAACTGCTACTGCAGCAAGAACTGCTACAATTACCGCAACAACGATAACTTCAACAAGAGTAAAACCCTGTTGGCCTTTGAGTTTTTTATTTGTTTTTTTTGTCATAATGACTTCCTTTCTATTTGGGGTTTGGGGTTGTTAGTTGAAATTGAATTATTTTTTCCTGTAGAATTCCTGTTAGCCAACGTATGTTCCTATCATCATAATTGGAAGATAGAGTGATATTAATATGCCACCGACAATAACACCGAGAATAATAATTAAAACCGGTTCTATGATTGATGCCAGTGAATCAACAGTATTTCGTATTTCACGTTCATAAAATTCCGCTGACTTTCGGAGCAGTTCATCAACTTTACCACTTATTTCACCGGTACTCACCAACTGAAGAACCAGAATGGGAAATAGCATTGTTTTCTCAAGGGCAGTACTTAACATGTCCCCCTGTTTTAAGTTGGCATGAACTTCTTCAAGAGCCCGGGAGTAAAGTTTATTGTTCACAACAGCACCAGACATTTCAACGGCCTGTAAAATGGGAGTACCACTTTCTAAGAGAAGTCCCATTGTCCGGCAGAATGTTGCAAGAATATTTTTCTTTAAGATAGGACCAAATATCGGAAAAAGTAATATGTATTTATGTACCAAAAGTTTGAAAGACTCTTTAGTATTGAGAAATTTTATAAGAGCAATAAGACCTACAATCACTCCCATTACCCAAAGAAATCTATCCTGAATAACATGGGACATTCCGAGAAGTATTTGAGTAGGCAAAGGTAGAGTAGCATTCACACTGCTATATATTCCTTCAAACACCGGTACCAGTTTCCAGAGTATAAAAAAGACCATTAATGCAATACAAATTCCGATGAAGGTCGGATACCGTAAGGCGGTTTTCACTTTTGACTTAAGTATTTCAACATTTTCCATGTACTCTGCCAGTTCGTAAAGAACACGATCCAAGTGTCCGGTCACTTCACCAGAACGGCTAACAGAAACGAACATGTTATTAAAAGCCCCTGGATGCTTGGCAACAGCATCTGAAAAGGTGTAACCTGTCGCAATATCAGCGGCAACCTCATTAATAATCTTCTGAAAAGTGGGCTTTTCGCCTTTTGCCAACTGCTCCAGACATTTTGCCAACGGCACACCCTCAGCTACCATGGTTGCAAGCTGTCGGGTAAAAAACACAACATCTTTGTAAGGAACTTTTGTTTTGGTCCGTGTCCATCCTTCACTGAATTTATCAGAAAAAGTCTGTCCTTTTTTGGTCCCGTCAAAATTAAGTTCTGTTACATTAATGGGAATAAGATCTTTTTCAGCAAGGCGGTCAATAATTTCATCAGCTGTCGCACCATCCATGGAACCAACCAGGACCCGCTCTTCCATGTCTTTTACTTTGTATTCAAACCGTGCCACAATACCCTTTTTTTAACTGATTCTAATAAAAATCTATTCTAAATCATCCTGCATCTTCTTCTGTTTCTTCTTCAGCTCTTTATAACTTTCAAAATACAGGGGATCCTGTTTTGTCTCGTCTTTCCGTTCTTTCCAATCCAGCAACACCCCAATAGATACTCCAATACTGGCCTCAGAAGGACCCCTGGTCCAGTCTTTACTCATCCCGGGAGAAATGTCAAAATCAACATTCAAAAACACCCGTTCATACACTGATTTAATCATGAGGTTGGTGTAAAAGCGGAACAGATTTTCATTGGAAAAGAACGCACCATTGTTATCAGTCCCCTGACGCATGGTCCCTTCAATCCAATGCAACTTTCCACCGGCACCAAGGTCTACATAATCGCCAATAGAGAAGATTGCTCCCAGTTTCGGATTAAAGGTGAAACCGGAATATTTAAAATCACTATTATCCTGGCTGTTGAAATAAAATCCGCTTACTCCGGCGGTAAGCCGCAAAAAATTTGCCAGCATGGGGGTATAGGCAGAAATACCCAGCAAAGGAGAAAAACCGAAATTTCCGGTAAATTTCCGGTTATTAAATTCATCAACGGTGAGTTTGTCAAAGCCGACCCCGCCATAAAGCAAAACATAAGGGACAGGGGCATAGCCAAAGTTCCACATTACATTGTTCTCATGGGAAGGAACAGATTCACTAGTAATGTCCTGACCGCGCAAAGAGGCCGATATACTGGTTCCGAGAGTTTTATTCTCCATATCCTGCGCAGGAAACTGTGCCAGCACAACTGAACACATTAAAAGCGCTGCTAGAATAATCTTATGCTTTATCATAGTTCTCCACTCTTTTTAATATTCAAAAACTTATTGACCTTTTATTTGAGGTAAAATAAACCGTTCGCCATCTTTGTCCCTGATTCCATTTGATTCAGCGTTCACCGTCACTCTGAGCCTGCGGGAAAATTGTCGCGGGTAGGTTAACTGCGTTTCCGCAACACCACCAATAGTCGTAGCAGAAACATCTATCACTACCGCAAAATCATTTTCGGTAAACTGGATTGGATCCATCCAGCCCAGACGGACATCCCAACCCGCATAGGGAAAATCACCATTAGCAGGTATGTCACAGGTATCATTGCCATTAACATCCACCATCAGTTCGCTGGTTTCATGTCTGCCATTGTTATTGAGATCCCCATATACCAGAGTCGTATCACCGGCTACAATTACGGTAATAGTGTCATCTTCCCCGACATCAACATCACATACTCCGTTATTATTAAAATCGTACCAGTAATCATACTCTGTCGCATTCCAGCTCATTACTCCGTCACCGTCAACATCTTCGCCACGGCTTGAAATAAGCTTGTTATCATACATAATCGATGGTGTATTCATAACCAGCCAGTCCAGGGACAAATCAACACCCGGGTCAAAGGTGTTGTTGTTATTAATATCCTCAAAAGGTATATCCCAGTAAAAAGCTTCATAAACCGCTTCCAGATCTTCGGGTGAATCCAGCCCTTTCCACTTTTTAAATTTAAGACCGCCAACTGCAAGCCCGGTAACCACCGCACTAAAGTGAACTTCGGTACCATCTGCCACATCGTTACCGTTAATATCCTGAACTACCGCACCCATGTTAAAACGGAAAGTAGAAGGATCCATGTTCCCTGCATCCTGCACAACAACCGTATCATCCTCCGGCCGTGAAACCGTAATAATATGCGGAGGGCCGGAAAGGGTAAGTTTTGAAGTATCTGCTGTACTCCCGATAAAAGCCTCCACTTCTGTCCCTCTGTACTGGCTGGGCAGGCTTCCTGCATTAAGTTCGCTAATGGCAATCCCCGCCTGTGAACGAACTACTGGCTTCACAATATATTCACCGCCGCCAGGTCCCTTAATAATACGGAAATTTACATCCTGGCCGGAAACCATGTTCCCGTTTGCATCTTTTACCGTTGCAGTAAGCTGGGCCTTTCCTCCGTTAATCCCGATATTATCAGGAGAAATGGCGAGCAATATGGATCTGGCACTTCCGGCTGTAAAGTCAACTGTCGTCTTGGCAACCGCGTCTGAGGCCAGGGCCTGTATGGTTGCGGTACCGGTAAAATCAGCACTCTTTAACCAGGTTGAAGCCTCGCCGCTACCGTTAGTGGTTGCGGAAGCAATGGTAATAACACCCGCGTTGGAAGCAAACTTAACGACTGCACCTGTTACCGCCTTCCCTGCTCCGTCTTTATAAGTAGCCGTAATCCGGGTTGAATCATTCCCGCCTACCTGAAGAGACTGATTAACCGCTGAAACTACCAGCACCGTATTGCTGTACCTGAGTGTTACCGTGTCAGAAGTGTTGAGGGCTGAGGCCCATACTTTTACATTACCAGCAACAGAAGCACTCAGGCGAACTACCGCCTGGCCGTTGGGGTCAAGTTCCACGGTATAGTCTGCATCATCATTTTCATATTGAGCATCAGCACCACTAACCCCGAATACAACCTCATCTCCACCAATGGGATTACCGCTTCCGTCCTGAAGGAACGCGGTGATTATGGCGTCGTCATCCACCTTGAGCTCTGTCTGCTCGGGGATGAGTTTCAGGGTGATACCGCTGAATATAATCTCTGTAAAAACAGAAAGGTTCCTACCCACGGCTTCTGCGTCAATGCGACATACACCGTTAACCGGTGCGGCCCGAAGTACTGCCGTTGCGCGTCCGCTGGAATCAACCGTTGCGTACTCATCTACAATCCCCAGATTGCTGGTGAATTTCACCTGGTCGCCGGCAGCCGGGTTGTTGTTTTCGTTGGTAAGAATAACCGTAATGGTCGCCTGGTCAGTATTATCCGCCTTTAACTGTGAGCGCGAAGAATAAATCCGCATCTTTCTGATAGACTCAACATTATTGGTATTTTCAGGGACCGTTACCCAAAAGTCAACATGAGAAGTGTCCTCGTCTCCAAGAGCGCTGGCGGTAATAATCTTGCGACCTTCTTCTGTTTTTGTGACTGTGGTAGCAAATTCGCCATTCCCCGTCGTTACTCCTTCTGTGTCAGCGGTACCTGTTAAGACAACCCTCACATCCGAAACCGGTTCACCCGAACCATCCGTTATCCGTACGGTTACTGGTACTTCTGCGTCAAGGACTGCGTCGGGTACCTGGGGAATAAGTTCTACTGTAAGCCCTTCAATGGTTAAAGAGGTTGAGACCGCAACCGTGGAATCTCCAAGGGTCATGCTGGCAACAACTTTAGCCTCGGTATTAACCGGAATGCTGCGAAAAACCGCTGTGGCTTCACCGTTTTCATTGGTGGTATCCTTTGCCTGGATCACACCTGCGTTGGCAGAAAAACGAACCTGCCTGCCGGTTACCGGATTATTATTCTCGTCATAAACAAGGACCGTAACCAGGGACTGATCAGAATTCCCTGCTTTGATCGTTGAAGGATCCGCGAAAATTCTCATGCTTCCGGCATCTGATAAAATTTCGGAACCGCCGGGTATAGTCTTCCAGAAATCAATGGAAGCACTGTCAACTGCTCCCAGCGACGCTGCCCTGACGAAAATACGGCCCTCGCTGGTGCGAATGGCCGTTGTGGTTAGTTTGCCGCTGCCGTCTGTAATCCCCGCGGCTTCAGTTGCTCCGGAGAGTGAGACCGCCGCAAAAGGTACTTCGGCATCTCGGGCATCCGTGACCGTTATATATACAGGGACCGTTGCATTAACCGAAACATCGGTATTGGCAGGTACCACCGATACCCGTAAACCGGTAATCTTAATTGAGGTGGTCGCAGAGCGGGTAAGTCCATCCTCCACTACCGTTCCGGTTACCGTTATTTCCTGATTTTTTTGTACACTATGAAAAACAGCCTGAGCACGGCCGCTTTCGTCTGTGGTGTCACGCCCGGTAATAAATCCGTCTGACACAGAAAACATTACGATCTTCCCTTCAAGGGGGTTTCTGTTTTCATCTATTAAAGTGGCATGGACCGTTGTCTCATCGGTGTTGCTGGCGAGTATATTCGCGGGGCTCGCATACAAATCAAGATTCAGGTGTGTGGAATCAAGCACCAAAGAAGTACTGTCGCCACTGGTGTCTTCAGAACCGATAGGCTCAGTACCCAGGTACCGGTCACTGCTGCAGGAGATAAGGAGAAAAATGATAAGTGCAGATATAGCACCCCCACATAATTTTGAATTCATTTTCATATTATATTCCGATCGCGATTTTTTTGTTCTTTTTGTGCAGAAATAATCATTACTTTTATTTCACATTTAAAAACTTCCGAATAAAATAGGATGTGTTTTTACTTTCTTCAAGCAATATGGTATTCCTTTTTTTCTTTTTTTGTAAACTTAATAGGGCTTCTATTTCTCAACTGCACCCTGGTGTTTTTTTGTTTTTTTATTCATTTTAGTTTTTTTAGAAATGAATCTGTTTTTAATTTTATGCGAATAAAATTAATTTTAACCCTTTAAGAACATAATTACGACCCTTCATACTTATACTCAAGTAAAATTATGTTTTCCAAAACATTCAACACTTATTTATTTTTATTCAAACTTTTCTTTTCCATACATTAAAACAAGAAAAAAAACTGGGTTCCGACAGGTAATTCTTGAACAGCAGCCTATACAAAATTATTTAAACAACACGTTCTTTTAGAAAAAACTATATTCCTTCTTTTCTGTGTATTATTGAGTGATTTCAGTTCGTGAGAATCAACATTGGCAATATTCAGTCTGATATTTACACTACAAATTTTATAAGTACGCTTCACCGGTCGGCTAAGGCCTCGCGTATTTGATGTTCAAGTCCTTAACTTAAGGGCACACGAGAATCAGTTCCGGATTACTAATCTGCAACCTTTTCAATGATAATTTTTGCACCATAAGAGACTGTTTTTAGAGAGCTTGTACCCCCATTGATATGCCCAAACACATTCACGGGACTGTAGGCTCTGGGTTTATCATCAGTACTCACAGGAGTTGGGCCAAAAAAAATACAAAAGGCCGAACCCGTGGGCCAGAAAGCCAGGTCCCCTGGTTCAACTTCTTCCCGGGCCTCAGGTTCCTGCTGGCAACTTACGGGTATATCAAAATAAATTTCTTCGCCCCACACATTTACTTCCCCCTCAAAGGGAAGGGCCTCTTCTATTGTTTTGGCCGTTGGTGTATCGAAAAGGTCAGCTTCTATTTCGAGATTATCCACATGTATCTTAATTTTTTTCATAACTATTGTTTCTTATTTGCATGTTCGATATGTTCGTCCAAACTCCGGTAGATTTCATAGCGTGCTAATATTTCTTCCACATATTTAAAGGGTTCTTCCCCCCGGCAATACCCGTATTTCACCACCTCATCGTAATAATATTTTTTATCCGCTTTTTTCCTAAGGTATTCAGCAACATTCCCGTCCCAGACATTTTCATCTCCACCGTACTTCCGTACCAATGCTCTTGCATCAAATAAATGACCGGGCCCCGCATTGTATGAGGCCAAAACAAATTTAACCCGCTCCTTTTCATCAGGAATACGCTGCCATAACTTTAACATTCGCGCGAGATATCGCGTCCCTGCTATTACATTATTTTTAGGATTTTCAAGATAAGACACCCCTAATTCCCGGGCAGTTGAAGGTAATACCTGCATCAGTCCTACCGCCCCCATCCAACTTTTTATATGAGGATCAAAACGGGATTCCTGGTAGGCAAGAGAGGCTATCAGCTTCCAGTCCCAACCGATATCTTTAGCATATTTCTTAAATAATTTATCATAGGGAGAGATACTCCCTCCTTTCTGACCATAGATATACCCACTGGATAGACGTTCTGCGAATGCAGCTCTGTTCCGGTAGTATTTCTTAAAAATAATGTTAAAACGCGGGTTTTTAGTATCCCTATGCACCGCAATCCAGGCATTAATCGCATTTAATAATTGAGGAGCGTCCTGACGAACAGCCCAGGCCACCCGCTGGGGGAAACTTATAGGGGTACTGGCATCTATATTCCCATAATAAGCCTCATAGCCTTTAGCAATATTCTCATCCGAGATAGTATGTTTAATAGTGCCTTCCGCTACTCTTTTTATTAGATAGGACTGGTCCCATTCCTGGGGTGCCTCCACTATATTTATCCGCCCTCCAATTTCTTCGGCCAGATGTTGTAGTCGTTTTTGATGGGGAGAGTCTTTTAACACATATACCGGTTGACCAATAAGATTAATTGGGTTTCTAATCATGTTCTGTTCAATTTCATGAACTTTCATTGCCCGCCAGTTTCTTGGTTTGCGTTGAACCAGCATCTGTCTGGTTGTACGAAAATGTTCAGTAAAGGTAGCTACCCGTAACCTGTTTAAGGTGACTGATAAATTTGCCCCAATAATATCACCTTCGCCACTTTCAAGCAAAGCAAACACATTGTTCCAATCCCGGGGAACCCGCATTTCCAGTTTGACCCCCAGGTGTTTGGCAAGCAGGCTCAGCATTTCATACTCAAACCCCATGGGTCTCCCCTTATAAATAAAATAGGTATTGGGATCATATCTACAGAGGGCAATGAGCGTTCCCCGCTCTTTAATCTTTGCCAAATCAAATAATTCACCAGGCGGCATATGTTTGGACTTTGTTGTAACCACTTCTCCACAACTTGCTAAAAAGAGAAGCAAAAATAAAAGCAAAAACTTAACTGTTTTTATTTTAAAAAACATACTGATTGACACTACATATCCTGTCCTTACAATCTAATAAGGATATTAGAGAGCTTCTATGGATATTACCAAACAACCCGGGCTTAATGCAATAAAAGCCCTTAACTATTTTACTCTATTTGAGTTATAGCGGCAAAAAACGGGCAATAAGGAAAAGAAGAATCGCAGCGTAAAAACCGGCCAGATAGTCATCAGCCATAATGCCAAAACCACCCCGAATGGCATCTAACTTCTTGATAAAAAAGGGTTTCCAAATATCAAACAGACGAAAAAGTCCAAACCCAATTAAAATCAAATATGGTTTTTCAACAATTTGCTCACATGGTATCAACCAGAAAGTTAGCCATTGCCCACCAAGTTCATCAATGACCACCCAGCCCGGATCATCTTTGCCACCCGTTTTTTCGATATAAGAACAGACCGGCCAGCCAATTGCAAATACCAAAACAGGAACCAGATACAAAAAATAGGGGTATACACCTGATGGTAAAAACAAGAGCCCAAGCCAAAAACACAAAGCGGCTCCGGCAGAACCAAAAGTACCCGGTGCAAAAGGAGCTCTGCCCAGGTAACAAAAAGAGCCAATAAAATTTATGAGAGTTGTTTTCAAAGCATACCTATTCAGATTTCAAAATTACTTAAAGAAGTGATTAAGAATCCCTACATTGTAGCCATTCGTCATAAAGAGCCTCCGCCAGAGGACCAACCGTCTTAGGAGTAAAATCAAACTTTAGCCCCGCTTTTGTAAAAAGCCCCTTTAAACTAAGGGTATTACCAGATGCTAAGGCCTTTTTGTATCTGTTTAACGCCATTTTGCTATTCTTCTGATGTTGTTGCCACATTTGAAGAGCTCCGATCTGAGCTATTCCATATTCAATATAATAAAAGGGATAAAGGAAAATATGCAGCTGACGATGCCAGGATGTTTTGCGATAATTATGCAGCCCGGACCAATTGATACCGGTATGAAAACGCTCATGAATTTCTAACCATTTCGCGTTGCGTTGTGTACGGGTATGACCCGGATGCGTATATATCCAATGTTGAAAACTATCAACAATGGCGATCCAAATAAACAGCCTGAATATATCATCTGCAGCAACTGCTGTAGAGCGGGCTACATCTTTTTCATTATAAAATTCATTGAGATACTTCATACCCATCCGCTCCATACTCATGGAAGCAACTTCACAAAACTCCATTGGCGGTTCACGATTATAAGAAAAATCAAAGTCACGACTCAGGAACTGATGAAAAGCATGGCCTGATTCATGGAGCAGCACAAATACATCTTTATTTGAATTAACCGCGTTCATAAAAATAAATGGTAACCGGACCTCGTCAAACATAATCTGGTAACCACCAGGGCTTTTCCCATAGCGATTTTCCAAATCAAGCAACTGTTTCCGACGCATTATCATAAAGTATTTATGTAACTCCGGATCCATTTTTTTAAAAATCCTGCCAACGCCACTAATAAGCTCGTTTTGGCCCCGAAACGGTTGTAAACCAGAGCGTCCCTGGGGGTCACATGCAGTATCCCATGGGCGAAGACAGGTTAACCCCAACTGTTCCCGCTTATAATCAAGCATCTTCCGGTACAATGGAGCAATAACAGTCTCAACCGTATCATGAAATACATGGCAGTCTTTAACCGTATAATCTGTCCGTTCATATTGTTTAAAACAATACTCACGATAATCCTTCAGTTTTAAATTCTTCGCGACCTGGCTTCGCTTATTTCTCAACTTGTCAAAGATGGTATCTAGTTGTGCCCTATCTTTAATATAGCGTTCCCAGGTTTTGCGCCAGGCGGATTCCCGTTCTTCCCGGTTTTTCTTCTCAAGGATAACATTCATTTGGACAACGGTTTTGGCTTTCCCCTTCCATTTGACGGTCATGGCTCCACACACTTTTTGGTAAAGCTGATCCAATTCAGAAATTTCAGTGTTTATCGACAGGTTTTTCTCACTAAAGAGCGTAAGCTGGTTTTTTAAGCTACCCAGCCATTTCCCATATTTTTTTCTACTGATTTTATTTTTGAGGGGATGAGTATGGATTTTTTTATCAATTTTATTCTGAACACTTAATAACCGGGGCTTAATATTCTTTGCAAAACCCGCATAAGCCCGACTTTTTGTTTTGTCTCTGGTATTACAAGTCATATCAACATAGAGTCGGGATTCTTCTTCAAAACATACATTCTGAAATTCAGTCACTTCAAGCATCCATTTGCGAAGCGCTGGAAGTGTTTCAAGGCTCCGATTAACCAGATCATCCGCATAAGGAGCCAGATTAAGCCATTTACTGAAATCAATCTTTGGGGGTAAAAAAATACGGGGAAACTCTTTAGAGGGGCGGGTAACGAGCTGTTGCCAAGCTTTTTTTGAATTCATTTATATACTGATTTTCGTTAAAGTTTAAGAGGTGATTTTCATGTCAAAATACTTTTTTCATAAGAAACACGCCATATAAACACCATTTAATAAAATAATAACTGCCAAAAAGAAGAAAAAAACCTCTTAACAAGCTTTATAAAAAAAATTAATAATATAATAGGAGTAAAAGAGATATACTCAAATTTGACCTATGACCGGATTTTTGCGGAAAAAGTGAACGCTGAACGGGAGACTCTATGCCTAAAAAAATTTTACTTGTAGACGATGAACCAGATATTCTCATGACTGTGAAAAAACGCCTGCAAATATCAGGTTATGAAGTGGACACCGCTGAAAACGGCAGAGAAGCATTGGAAAAAGTTAAAACTTACGAACCAGACCTCGTGGTACTTGACGTTATGATGCCTGAAATTAACGGCTATGAAGTTTGCCGTACTTTACGTGAAAGCCCTGAAACCCAAAACCTGCCTATTATCATGCTAACGGCTAAAGCGCAAAACTTTGATAAATTTTGGGGCCAGGAAGTAGGAGCTTCCAAATACCTCACCAAACCATTCGATGACAAAGAATTGGTAAAGAGCGTAGGTGAGTTGCTGGGTACGGGATAAGAAAACTCACCGCAAAGGCGCAGAGAACGCAGAGGATCCGCAAAGAGTACAAATAAACACACATGATGTAACACAATGTTCAGTATACAATTAAAAAAAATTATTTACCTCTTTGCGAGTTCTTTGCGTCCTTTGCGCCTTTGCGGTGAAATAGTAAAGTTTTGGACAGAAACTAACTAATTTCCCCGCTCCGGGGCCGTTTCTCTTCTGGTAGTCATAACCGGTTGTTTCATGAATGTTATATATTCCAGGTCTTTCAGTTTGTTGGCGAATAGAATAAACCCAACCACCAGGGTCACCAGACAAGAAAACATATACCCATACCCATAGAACGCATACCCCAGTTGTACCGTTATCCAGGTAAAAACCATATTGGTTAAAAAGAAAGTAAGCGTTATACCAAGACAAAGATTCCGGAAGTCAAAGTACAACACAATTATAGACAGAATGAGCACCAGTACATGGAGAAAAGTACCCAGTACCCCTATTTGCAAAATCGACACCTGACGCCATTCCAAATTCATAAAGTCGATTATAAAATGGGCGAAGATAATAATAAGCAGAGATATAAATCCCTGCAGTTTTAAAAAACGCTGCATACTCAGATACAAAGAATCAAATATCTGTTGTTTTTTATCTTCAATCACACTTAGGGGCATTTTCTTTGTTATGGCCCCATAAAAATCCCGGTAATACTGGTAAAAACTCGTTTCAATCCTTATGATAAACAAAGAAAGTGAAGGAATAATGGATAAGAAAGCGATATACATGGAGCTATCATATACCCTGCATAAATAAAGTAATCCCTCTACCTGCTCTCCTGGTCCACAGTACCAGAAAATAAACTTATCAATCCATATGGCAAGATTGTAGAGAAGTCCGATAAAAATAAGCTGGGGATACATCTTAAAATAATGGAAAAATTCTCTATCCAGAGATTTTACGTAGCGAAATTCATGAAAGATATTGCGCGTGAGCAAAAGAAGAATCAGGGACTGACCAACTGAATATCCCATCAATAAACCGAGCAGTCCTTCAAAACGTCCCCAGACAATACCAGCCAATAAACTAACCGCTGCTCCGGATAAGAAACTAATTAGAATTCCTCTGAAATCTCTCAGAGCCGTAAGAAAAACCATTGCCAGCCAAATGTTACTGACTACAACATAGAGTAATATGGCAGCCATTTTTATTTTCAGCGAAAAATCAAAAAACGAATAAAACGCGATAGCAGATACCGCCTGAAGGAAGGTAGACAATACTAACACCATCATGAACGTGGGAAGGGCCGCGTCAGCGTCCAGACTAAAAAACCGATCCGAGAGGTATCGGGTTATTACCATCTGAAAGGCCCCGGTGACAATCAGGGAAAACGCATAGGTATACACCACGATAGAGCGAAATACAAACTGGGTGTGCAAATCCAGATACAGAGAGGTATAGAGTCCTATAAACCCTACACTTATAATGGTGAACAACCAGGGCCCGGACGAAACTGCCGCCGCATAAAAATAAGCTTTTAACGTGGAAGAATAGGTATCTTCCGAAAGCATTTTTTGAAGTCTGAAACCAATTCCAGCCACTAAACGATGCTCCGGAGAAATACATATCGTGTTGGACATATATGTTTGGAGTAATGAAGTAATGGCGTGCTAAGAGAATGGATACTCACCGTACAGGTATCATCATTTCGGGTAAGGAATATGGAAATCTTCCGCATCGAGAAATTAAAAGAGCTGACAGTATTACAATCAGGCTCTAATGTTGACTTCTCGATACGGCATTCCATGCCTACTCGAAGTGACGATCTATAAGCAACTTTATCCGATTCACTTTGGAATAGATTATTCACCATTACTAAACCTTATTTGCATACTTCAAGTTCTCATATAAGGTGTTATACTCCGCCAGCAGGTCTTGCTGACGGTAGAATTTATGTACCCGTTTAATACCATTCTGGCCATACTGGTAATTCAAACTGAGATCCTGCAATAATGCAAGTATCCCGTGTGCGGTTTCACGGGGGTTGGCAACTCCTGTTATGATACCACTTGGGCCCAAATTCCGGTCTTCTTCACTGCCTCCGTTTAACAATTCACTGCAAGCTCCCACGTCTGTTGCCACAACGGGTATGCCAATACAGTTCGCCTCAAGAATAACTAATGGCTGAGCCTCACTGATACTGGTGAGCACAAGTACATCTATCTTATCATAATTATCATCCAATTGAACCATACCGGTAAAATTAATGATGGGCTTAATTTCCAGGATGTCTATCAGTTCAAGGCATTCATAGTAATAATCCAGTTCTTCATCTGTGGGACCCATTATCATCACCTGGATATCAGGCAACTTATCATAAACAATTTTAACTGCCCGTAAAAAGGTCTTAATATCTTTAATAGAGACAACTCTACCCACAAAACCCACTATAAAAGGAGGCTTTTTTTCCCGTTCTTTAAATCGGCTAAGTGTTTTTTCGTAACGTTCCGGAAAGATCCCATTAGGAATTATTTTTGTTTTTTGCTTATCAGCGCCTTCGGCAAGCTGAACCGCGCGGTTAGATTCACAGAGAGTAATGATTTGGTCGGCATACTCATAACTCACTTTACCGGTATACGAAAAAAGTCCTATCCA
>JADFYW010000349.1 GCA_015232855.1 Fibrobacteria bacterium | reverse complement strand
TTCAGGACCAAAAGTTTTTTTACCATCTTTGTCAGTGAAATACAGAGGACCTTTTTCCATTTCATCAATCCAATTTACATATTGAATGCCGGAATCGGCTTCACGACAAGTCCCCAGTGTAAAATCACCATTTTCAAATTCAGAGGAGTCAAGCTGGGTATACTCATAATTTTGTTCACCCAGTTGGTTCTGGTTCATCATTTTCATAAAACTGAACTTACAGGAATCGGTCTTTTGAAGCATGGTAGCAGCTGTTTCCATAAACCCGCCAGAACTATCCTGGTAATAGAGGTTAAAAGAATAGGCAATTATTTTTCCTTCAACAATAGCCTGAACCGTAGCACTATCGAGACCATACTGCCTGCCAATCATTTCATACTCTTCAGGTGAGGGTGGCTCGGGTTGTTCGAAGAGATAACTCAGATCAACAGGTCGCAGATCCAGATTCCAGTCTTCAGCGTCAAAACCAATCTGATTATAGATCTCTTCACGGGCGTCGCCCCACATAAAACCCATATCCCAACTTGTATCCGAAGAAATGATATCGTTCCATTCTTCATATGGATTAAATTTGAAATAAGGGAAGTATTTCTGGTAGCCGTCCATTTCAAAAATCTTCCGCAGATTTACCTTAATACTTTTAGTGCCGCCAGCGTACTTCACCGTAACCGGCTCTGTTTGCAAGTATTTTTTGGCCTTCTCAAGATTTTCAATGGCGTATTCAAAGTCTGCAGTAGTAACATCGGCTTCTACGCCATCACCTACAATGTAAGGATCATTTTTCTGGCCATCAACCCCAGCCTTTGCTTCGGTAAGCCCATAGCGCATGCCATCCTGCAGGTTATCAATAGCTTCCAGAAGAAGATCAGGGATAGCCTGATATTTTGTCTTCCAATCGCTTTTGATCGTTGTAAAAGAGCTGCTGGCATCAGCTAGCCCTGTCAGATGATCGAGTGTTTTTTTCTGTTGAGCAGAGAGGGCATCAAAATCAACATTATCCATCACGGTTTCCATATCTTCGGCCCATTGCATGGAGCCATCCATCTGTGATGCACTCAGGTCATGGGCGATGACTACAATAAGGAATGCCTTGAACACCTTGGCAGCTGCAATCATAGGGCCAATTTCTCCCTGGTCAAGTTGTACTTTTTCTTCATCAGGAGTTCCCGGTTCAACAGTGAATTCAAAACTGAAATCATTTTCTCCAAGAATATTTTCAAGAGAGGTAATGGTATTCTCCACCTTTGGCAATAAAACATTTTCAGCCAGATCCTGGATTTCCTGAACCGTAAGAGGATCTGCAGTATTCATAGCTTTGCTTATTTTTGCAAGCATACCAGGGGCCTGTGCGGGTGGGGTTGCAGCAATAGCCTTAGCAGATAATTTTTGTGCCGGACTGGTCTCAGAAGATACCGGTTCTTCCTGATTAGAAAGATCTTCCACATGTTTCACAAATTTATCCAGCTTTTGATCTTCTATTACCATAACTAAATCAGCAATGGTTTTACCAAAAACAGCTCCGCAATGCCCGGGAGCTTTTTCGAGGGCCTGTTTATAAAGCTCCATAGCGTCTTCAGGCGCCATAGTCCGGGCTTTATCCCAGCCATCGGTATCCATCGTGTTAAACAGCGCTTCCAGTTCTTCCACACCGCTTGCGTTTGCCAGTGCAACCAGAGAATCCCCGGTCTTTAACTGAGCTTCCGTAAGGTCACCGCAGCCTACTAAAACAACCGGAGTACTATCATTTTTTTGTTCTTCTTCAGAAATATATTCCGGTTTTCCTGTAGTTACGATTTCTATCTTAAAATCATCACTGCCCTCTTTGGCGCTAATTACCAATTGAATCTGATTATCGGGATCCTCTTTTAAAATTCTGATTGCATCCCCGACTTTTTGTTGGAAGGCAATCCAGGTCCCCTCAAGATCACCTGCTTCAGAAGCCGCACTTAGTTTAGCAGAAACAGCCTTTTTCCGGAAATAGGTCGTTACGTCTCCTTCTTCAACCGTCAGGATATCATCTTCAGTTCCTGATTTATCTTTAAAGATAAGGGTTACTTCTTTTTCTGCCACCGTGACCGTCACTGCC
>JADFYW010000348.1 GCA_015232855.1 Fibrobacteria bacterium | reverse complement strand
TGATAATGTTGATTTTACCATAGAGCTTAAATATGAGAGCGGAATAGCAGTGGGTTCCCGCGAGGTTCCGGTACGGGACGAGACTTTACTTCTGCTTCCTCTGGACAAAGATGCCAGTGATATTTCCGGAAATGGCTTTGATGGTAAAACAATAAAAGATGCGTCTTTTACAGAACATGCTTCCTGGGCAACTGCCGGTGGGAATAAAAAGGTATTGGATATGGGCGGGACATCCAGTCTGCTTGATTGCGGTTTTGGATATCTGGGCAGAAAAAAAGGATTTACAATTTCAGCATGGATAAAAGCTGAAAACAGTAATTATAACTGGGTGGTTCTCTCCATGGGCGGGGCAATAAGATATGGATCAATGGCAGTACATACTATCGGTGACCATATTGAAGTCAGTGGTAAAGCAATAGATAATGAGGCTGGATTAAATGGAGTGGCAATGCCAAAGTTAGTGTCGGCAGCAGGAAGTTTTACCTATGAAACCTGGCATCATATTGCTGTTAGCTGGGATGGTATGAAAGGTAATCTCTATATCGATGGAAATCTTGCGGCAAGTGAAGACTGGAGTAAATATGCTATCTTCCAGATGAAACCCTTCCGGGTTGGCACGGGAACCATGAATGAAACTGCCAATGCACACTTTGACGGTAAAGTAAGTGATGTGCAGTTGCTGAGCAGAGCGCTGTCTGATGAAGAAATTGCCAGCGATTACTATTCGGGAAGTTACCGCATTTCATCTGATGGTGGTAAAACCTGGAGTGCGTGGAGTAAATCTTCAATAAGCGGGGCTAATGGCGCAAAAGCCGCAACACTTTCGGTAACGGGAGCAGCTTTACCTCAAAAGGGTGATTCACTGAACAGAGTACAGGTTGTGGTCAGAGATGTGAATGGTCATGCCGGAATGCGGGAATATATTCTTCTGGCTGATGGTTCCGTTCCGGTTAAAGATGCCATAGCGCAACATAAAGATATTAGCCTGTATCCTAATCCATTTAAAGATAAACTCAATATCAGTTTTGAAGTTAAAGAAACAAAACTTGTCGAGTTGAATGTGTATGGTATTGATGGAAAACTGGTGAGAAACTTATCATCTACGGTGCTTAAGCCGGGCAGGCACAATGTATCCTGGAACGGTAGAAGTAACAGCGGAGCAGAGTTGCTATCCGGCCAGTACTTTGTACGGGTTAATTTTGGAAAGCAGGTAATGGTTAAGCGGGTATTGAAACTACAGTAACCCAATATTCGTCACTTCGAGTAGACCCCGCAATGCGGGGTTGTATCGAGAAGTCTTGCGCCAGGTTGCTTGGAAGCAATAAAAAAAAGATAAAAGGATGTTTGTACTTATCGGAAAACTTCTTAACCGGGAACTATAAGATTAAACATATTAGCTGCTATGGTGTCTCTCGATGCGGTCATTCCATTCCCTTACTCGAGATGACGTTCTCGATACAAATCTTACCGTCCCGCTACTTGTCCGGCAAAGCCTTGGCGACGACGGAAGCGGGAGAAAGATTCACTCGATGTGAAGTAAGGAGGGGTAATTAAATTGACTTGTAATATTAAAATAATAATGAGTAGTATAATGACAAATAAAATAGTAATACCAATTGTTTTATTGATTTTTCTAGCCGGTTATTCCCAAACAATTAAATTAAAAGGTCGCGTTGTTGACAGCAGCGCTGCTCCGTTAGGCGGGGTTACCGTTTCTCTTCTTAAAGCCGGAAAATCAGATGTAACTGATGCGGAGGGAAATTTCCTAATCGAAAATAACCCTTCAGGTATATATTTAAAAGGTGAAAACCAGAGCTTTGATAATATGACGGTTAAAGGGAATGAACTTTCATTTTTTTTGAATGCAAATAGGTCTGTCTCAATAGACCTGTTAAATATTCATGGCCAGTTGATGTATCATGTATTTACGGGTACTGCGGAAAATGGTAAAAACCAGTTTCTATTGCCATCTTCCGGCTTGAGTCCATGATCACATCCAGACGATATTCACTCCGGTTCTGGACATCCCAATCATCACTGTAAAAGGCCAGAAAGGCCAAGGCTGAAATCGCCATTTCCTGTTTACCAGGCTCTT
>JADFYW010000347.1 GCA_015232855.1 Fibrobacteria bacterium | reverse complement strand
AAAGGCGAAAAAAAAATGGCAGCAACGGTTGAAGAAATCACAATCAATTTTGAAGATAAAGATGGAACCCTCCTTGTAAAAGAATTAGATAAAAAAATCTTATCAAAAGGCGCATGGGCTACTATCATGTACAAATATCAGGATCTGGATAAAGCTTCAGGTGACTACAAAAAGCCAAAATTCAGCTTAAGACGCTATCAGAAGGTTAATGGTGAATTCCGTTCAAAAAGCAAATTTAACATATCTTCGGATGACCAGGCACGCATGATAATTGATACACTAAACGGTTGGGTAGCTGAATAATCAAGCTTTTTGTTCAAATTTAGCATATTTCGGGTTTTCCCTTCACTCAAATTATTTTTTTAGTATGCACCAAGGCATTTTTTTAGGATTCACGACAGTGTTTCCTGATTATGAGGTGGAATATAATTCTAGGCTTACATGAAACCTGTCTGCATTGAAAACATAAGCAACCAATCTATCCCCAGACTTACACAGCTTGAAAAGTTGGCTTCAACGATAATGAAACTGGAACGACCGGGCCCAATAAACCTCGTTTTTTGTACAAATTCCTATATCAGGAAGCTCAACCACCAGTTTCGCCGGCTCGATAAGGCCACTGATGTGCTATCATTTATTTACGAAGAACCCGAAATACTCGGGGAAATTTATATCTCAGTTGAAATGGCCAGGGCCCAGGCCATTAAATGGGAAAATACCTATTACCAGGAATTAAAACGACTGATTATCCATGGCTGTCTTCATCTGGCAGGATATGATCATCATTCAAAAAAGGACCGAAACCATATGCGGAAAAAAGAAGAGGCTTACCTCTTTGGAAAAAAATTGGTATATTATGGAAAAAGTTAAAAACAGAGTGAATAAACCTATTCCCCATAAAAGACACATCCGGTAGCATTCGTGGATCCCGACCCCCTGTTTCATATAACTGGTTTTATTGTTTGCCTTTTTCTCAGCGGTTATTTTAATACCGTTAAGCGGACGTTTGCCTTCTTTCAGCGCTTTCAGGGAAGAATAGAAGATGAAAAGCTTCAGGATATCGCAAAAAAATCCATTGAGCACCTCAAGCGGGACGGCTATACCGAAACCGGTATACTCGCACATGTGGTTTTGGATTGCGGTTCAGTCTTCCTGGGTGTCAGTAGTGTAACAAGTCTGTTACACTTTTTCCCTAATTTGCCCATGCAATATCACGGTTTTATAAGCATAACCCTGTCCCTTTTCATTGTCTTCATCGTAAGTCACCAATTATTACCTCTCCTTGGTCAGATATTTATTTCCCGGCTCGCCAATGGTATGTATCACAGCTACTCTTTTTATTGGCTACTGGCAGGCTGGCTCGGGCGCCTGGTATTCAACTTGAACCAATTTATTTTGATAAAAACAGGTTTCAATCGACGGTTTAAAATTTTCTTTGAAAATGATCTTTCCAAACTATCTGATGATGAACATCGGATAAATGCCACGGGCCTGGAAGAAGAAGAAGCCGAAATGGTTCAAAACATATTTAACATCGGCAACACTCAGGTTAAAGAAATATTTACTCCACGGGTAGATACTATCGCTCTCGACATGACCTCCAGTTACCTTGAGGTTATCAAGCTCATCAACTCCAAAAAATATACACGCATACCCGTCTATGAAGGTAACATAGACAAAATCAAAGGCATCCTGCATGTTAAAGACCTTCTGGGCCTCAAAGATGAAAATAAGGATGAAAAATTCAGCCTGCTGGAAATCATCCGTCCTGCATTTTTTATCCCGCGCTACAAAAAAATTGATGACCTTATGGCCGAATTCAAAGTCGAGCACACCCATATTGCCGTGGTGGTAGATGAATATGGTGGTACCGCGGGTATCATCACTATGGAAGATATTTTAGAAGAAATTGTAGGTGAAATCCAGGATGAAGACGATCGTGAACTTCCCTTAATCTCCACTTTAAATAACAATACCTTTATAATAGACCCAATCATTCCCCTGGATGATTTTAACCAGGAACTCAACCTCGATTTCAAACCCGAAGATGATGTGGAAATCGAAACACTGGGAGGTTTTATCCAATACCTGAAGGGCTCAGTGCCCAAAGAAGGGGATATGATTAATTCCAATGGCCA
>JADFYW010000346.1 GCA_015232855.1 Fibrobacteria bacterium | reverse complement strand
ATCCCAAGACTTATCGTCTGGAAAAGGCTCAAAAAGGTTGCCCAAACAAAGATTCTCAGGAGGGTATTCAAGATGGTTAAATTCTGCGTTTTCAATAGTCAAATCCACTGCTTCCCGGGAGTTTTCAACACCAAACACCGTAATCCCTGGTATTTCTTTGAGTAACGACAAAAAGATGGCCCCGGAGCCGGTTCCGATATCAAGGACAGAGAGAGAAGCCTCTGCATGTGAATTGTTTTGCATATCTGAAACGGCCTTAAAAACCTCTTCCAGAATAAGTTCTGTTTCTTTACGGGGAACAAGGGCACGGCCATCAGTCAGTAATTGCAGTTCCCGAAAAGCTGTTTCACCAACAATATGCTGAAGTGGTTCTCTGGATGCTCTTCTTTTTACTAACGGCCTCAGATCATTGAGTTCATTTACCGTGAGAGGTCTGTCATAATTAAGATAGAGATTAATTCTATCCATTTTTAAGACATGACTTAACAAAAGTTGTGCATCCAAACGAAAATTCGGAACGCCTTTTTGCCTAAAATATTCGGTGGTTTTATTGAGTATATCTAATAATACCGGCTGCATGAGTCTTACTCTAGTTCCCGCAATTTCTCCGTCATCTCTTCAACCCGGAGCGCTGCAACAACATCGTCAAGATGACCCTTGATAATAGAATCCAACGCATACAGGGTAAGGTTAATCCGATGGTCGGTCATGCGTCCCTGAGGGAAGTTATAGGTACGAATTTTTGCTGAACGGTCGCCTGTCCCCACCTGAGACTTGCGTTCCTGTGCCCTATCTTTTTCCTGTGCTGCAATAGCCTGGTCCAAAAGCCGGGAGCGAAGAACTTTCATAGCTTTTTCTTTATTCTTCAACTGAGACTTCTCATCCTGGCAGGTGACTACCAGGTTTGTCGGAAGATGGGTAATACGGATAGCCGAGTCCGTTGTATTAACATGCTGTCCGCCACAGCCCGATGAGCGGTAGGTATCAATTCGCAATTCATTTTCATTTATATCTATATCTACATCTTCAGCCTGTGGCATCACCGCCACTGTTGCTGCAGAAGTATGTACGCGGCCCTGAGACTCGGTCACCGGTACGCGTTGTACCCGGTGTACACCACTTTCATGTTTAAGTATGCCATAACATTCATCGCCTTCGATTTCAGAAATGATTTCTTTAAATCCACCCATAGTACCTTCGGTAAGGCTGATAATGCGCATCTTCCAGCCAAGAGACTCTACATAAGACTCATACATACGGTGCAGGTCACCCGCAAAAATACTGGCTTCATCACCCCCGGTACCCGCCCGTATTTCAAGTAATACATTTTTGAGGTCATTAGGATCTTTGGGGATGATAAGAAACTTCAGTACTTCAGACATGTCATCCATTTTTTTCTGCAGAGCAATAAGCTCTTGTTCCGCCGCCTTCTGCATCTCAGGATCGGAGCCATCTTTTAAAGCCTCAGTCCATTCGTTAATATCATCCTGGATAGAAAGATATTCACGGGATTTATGGGCTACTTTTTCAAGGCTCTTATGCAACTTGGAGAGTTCTGTGTATTTTGCCATGTCAGACACGGTCTCAGGGAGAGAGAGCAAGCCCTCAGTCTCTTCAAAACGCTCCAAGGCCTTTTTCGCATGTTGTACAAGATCGATCATTTCACTTCCATTAATAAAACAAACGTAAATTAGCTAAAAATAACCACAAAAAAATGGGCAATAGTTACCATTGCCCATTTTTAAAAACTGTGACCCAGCTATTTTTTATTTTTTTTACGGGTTTCCGGTTTAACTTTACGCGTTTTACGCTTGGCACCAACAACAGAGGCATAACGCTTTTTAAAACTTTCTACACGCCCTGCAGTATCGATAAAAATCTTCTCACCGGTAAAAAATGGGTGTGACGCACTCGATACTTCCAGCTGAATATGAGGATAGCTTTTACCATCTTCCCATTCAATTTTATCCTCAGAAGTCATGGTAGAGCGGACTAAATATTTTTTACCAGCTGTAACATCTTCAAAAACAACGGGTTCATATTTTGGATGAATTTTATCTTTCATGATTACTATACCTTTTAAAATGTCATTCTAATTTTGCGACTGTGAAAGTAGTCATTTTTAACTTGCAATACAAGGATTTGGGAAAATTTAG
>JADFYW010000345.1 GCA_015232855.1 Fibrobacteria bacterium | reverse complement strand
AGACAAACATATTCAGCAAATATTTCCGGGCAGTGAGTTAGCCCGATTTGTTGAGCAGATTTTAAAAGAGCAATTTACAAAAGAGGAAGAGATATTTTTGCATAAAGGTAAAAATGATCTATTTCTCCAGGCCCACGGGACAGCTTTGCTTGGTCCTGACGGCAGTAATGTTGGAGTCCTTGTGGTGCTGCATGACATTACCAGATTAAAAAAACTGGAAGAAATGAGGAAGGATTTTGTAGCCAATGTCTCCCATGAAATAAGAACCCCAATTACTGCCATTAAGGGATTTATTGAAACCCTTCAGGATGGGGCTCTTTCACATCCCCAGGATGCAAAACGGTTTTTGTATATTATTGAAAGACATACAGATCGGCTTAATGCAATTATTGATGATCTTCTTACACTCTCAACAGTGGAAAAAGATCAAGAAAACAACAAAATCCTGTTAGATTTTAGTCCAATTTATGAATCACTTTTAAATTCTATTGAAACCTGCTCCATCAAGGCTAAAGAGAAAGATATAGCCTTAGTCATGCATTGTGATAAAAACCTCAAGGCCATGATAAACGGTTCTCTCCTGGAGCAAGCCGTCTCAAATCTGATTATAAATGCTATTCAATATAGTTCCCAAGGCTCTAAAATTACGCTGCAAGCACGGTCCTCTGGAGATATTCTCATTGAGGTTGTCGATCAGGGGGCAGGGATTGCCAGGGAACATCTGCCCCGCCTTTTTGAACGATTTTACAGGTCGGACAAGGCGCGCAGCAGGACCCAGGGCGGCACCGGCCTCGGTTTGGCAATAGTTAAACATATTATAGAGGCTCACCATGGACGGGTAAGTGTAGAAAGTACCATAGGGGCAGGGTCAATATTTACAATTCATCTTCCCGCAGCAAACACAATCGAAAAAAAATCCTAACACAATTCTAACATAATTCTAACGCAGTCCTAATTCCTGTAATTTATATTTAGATTAGTTTACATCCGGAAAGTGCCCTTTTTAAAGAATCTCGGCGTCAAACTCCGGGGTCGCTTGTGCGGCGTATCCACATACGCCTCCGCGCAACTCCTCGTTTTTCTTGATCTTCTTTAAAAATGTTCCCTTTCGGATTGTAAACGACTTACTCTAACCATCCGGAAAAACCATAGTTTCCGGATGGAGACTAGATTAGATTTTTACTACCTTTTAAAAACAATTAATACAATCTTAACGAGAGGGAAGATAATGAAATTATCAAAACTTTTATTATTGGCAGCAGCCTTTACTGTCTGTATTTCATTAACAGCGCAGGCCTCCAATAAAGTTATCCAGAATAAGGGGTCAGACACGCTGGTTAACGTAGCCCAGGCTTGGGCAGAAGAATACCGGAAGATAAATCCTGAAGTTTCAGTAGCTGTTACCGGAGGCGGATCCGGAACAGGAATAGCCGCTCTTATAAACGGGACAGTGGATCTTGCCAATGCCAGCCGTAAGATCAAAAGAAAGGAAATAAAACAGGCTAAAAATAATGGGCAGAATCCAATGGAGCATATTGTTGGTTATGACGCCCTGGCAGTTTTTGTCCATCCCGATAATCCGCTTAATTCAATAAGTATTGACAAGTTAGCCGGTATTTACGGTGAGGACGGCGGTATTACAAAATGGAACCAGCTTGGCGTTGAAGTTCCCGGCTGTGCTAACCAGGAAATCATCCGCATTAGCCGCCAGAATAATTCCGGCACCTATGCGTATTTTCGAAAAGCTGTTCTCAAAAGAAAAGATTTTAAATCCGGATCCCGAGATATGCACGGTTCCAAGGATGTTGTTGATATTGTAGAAAAAACCCCCTGTACTATTGGATACAGCGGGTTAGCATATGCCACAGACCATGTGAAAATGGAATGTATTTCAAATAAAGAAGGTGGGGATTGCGTATCTCCCTCCGTTGAAACTGCAAGCAACAATTCTTACCCTATCGCACGCCCTTTGTTCATGTATACAAACGGGGAGCCTGCAGGAGATGTTAAAATCTATCTTGACTGGATTTTAAGTGATGAAGGCCAGTGTATAATTTTGAAAAAGGGGTACGCTCCGGTAAGAGCTGTCACCTGTAAATAATGGAAATAAAGGCCAAACCTATAATTTGCAAATCCTGTTTAAAATTTTTCTAACAGGAAGTT
>JADFYW010000344.1 GCA_015232855.1 Fibrobacteria bacterium | reverse complement strand
ATGGGGTATTGATGCTTTAATTGGTCTTGATTTCTTTCGTCGCTTTTTAATAACTATAGATTATTCGAATGGTATTCTAATTACAGAACCACATGTGATTGAAGTCTAACAAAGGTTCGTACACAGACGAATCAGCCGGAAGACAGATGGATTCGGTGGTGAGACAGATCGTTGGCTTCGGTCAATAGACCGCAGGGTATACAAAATGATTTACAAGATTCAAGAAAATTGCCTGTGGAAGGGCACAAAATGAATTACAGGCCTCAAATTTTATGGAAATCATTTCACCCAAGAAAATAAAGAAATCTTCACAGTAAGATGTGTGGTGATTGTTAAGGGCCTCCGGCGGCAAGCTTTAAAAAGCTTGAACAAACTTTTATGAAGAAGCATCAATCGCAGATAACAAGCAAGTACACGAACCGCTAACAAGCCGTTGCACTTGTCTCGTTCCTCGCAAGTGAACTTTTTGTTATCTGCGACACGAAGTCGCGTTTTTTTATATGTGATTACAGTAAGTTACATCACTAAGCAATCACCCGGCGTGTCCCCGCCGTTATCCTAGAGAGGCGTGCTGCCGTTGCGCTGATGACGGAGTGCGAAGCCCTCTTGACAATGTACCGAATTGGGAAGAAACCGTGAGGTAGACTCCCCTCCGGGAATCCCACCCGGTTAAGGGCTAGGATGGGACAATATGGCGAGAGTAGGCAAAGGACTTCACGCGCCGTCAGTCTGGAAACCGACCTACTGGGCTTAACAGGTCGAAGACGTGCTTCTCAGTGCTTGCACGGGTTGGAGAGGTTGCAGGTCGCTAACGTCCCTGCACGGGACCCAATTTCTTACCGGCGTTCAAGTCCCGCCTAAGTTGTCCGTTAAGGTAAAAGCGTGGAACGTGGCACCCCAGGTCTTCCGCCCTCTGGGCAGGCTAACCGTGAGGCATGCTGTTGGAAGTCTGGATCGAGAGGCTATAAGAAGCGAAGGACTCACTGTAATGGTGAGGATACCGAGTGAAACATTCTCGGCTTCGTAAGAAGGCTGAAATCTAGCTGGTGTCTCATCACGAGAAAGTGGACCGAATCAATGGAATAAGGGAAAGCTAGAGACGGCCTCACGGCTGGGGCCCCCTTAAGTTTCGACTATATTGACAGTCTATGTGTATCGTGAAGCAATTAGAACTTAATTGCGGGAACCCCAACAAGGGGAACCTTTGAGGGGCTTGAGCCGTGTGACGGGAAACTGTCACGCACGGTTCTTAGGGGGGAAGGGAACCGCAAGGTTCCTGACCTACCCAGTATCGCATTTATTTTTTTCAGGATGATATTTATGAAAAGTTGTTGGGAAATTCTTCATATTTCCGTCACAAGTGACCAAGAAAGAATAAAACAAGCTTACCGGGATCTTGTGAAAAAATATCATCCAGATACTGTTCAAGTACCAGAAAAGATACGCAAATATACTATACATTGTGCTAAAATTAATGAAGCTTATAATGAAGCTATTAAGTTTGCCAAATCTCAACCATATTTTGATTCACAGAGAACAAGCCAATATCCCAAAGAAGGTGAAAAATCTTGGTATTTTGAATATGGTTTGAATTTTATTGGATTTTCAATTTTCATCCTTTTTTTAATAGGAATCTATACAATCATTGCATTCATTCCAGATAAAATTAATTCTTTGCCTGATACACATATCATCAAGATTATTTTTTTAGTTTTGTTAATAGTCTTCGTGGGAGGAATTATTGTTGGAGGATGCGTTTTAGGCTTACTAGATATGTTTTTGGTATTCGTCATTGATGGAGTTATATCCAATTTAGGATTAGATAAATATGTAAGCAAAATCAAATGGTTATTAATTTTAGTTTTTAATATTTACATATTATATTTCACATCATTTGGAGATACATTATTAGATAAAGACGACCAAATGGCCCAACTTTACAATGCAATCTGGCGAATCGTAGTTTCTAGTACTGTTCCTTTGATTCTACTAATTTCTTGGTTACAAGATATACTTGCTTACAGAAAACTCAAACGTCAAAAGTTTTCTATACAAGATTTAATGTTTTAAGGTATTTACGGCTATAACTAACTGAATATATAATGGAAATATCAATTGTCTTTAAGGAATTTGATATAGTGGCTTGGTGGGGTGCGGTTATTGCCACAATTGTTTTAGCATGG
>JADFYW010000343.1 GCA_015232855.1 Fibrobacteria bacterium | reverse complement strand
TTATACCAGAGATAAGCAAACATAGAATGTCGCTCACTTTTGGCCGCAAACAACCGTTGGGCTAAATATCCACCTCCGTCCACATTATACATAACCACCCATACTATTAATATGAGGGTAAGAAACTTGGTGAAAGGCGAAAACTCGGTAACCGGTGTTATTTGAGGAATAATTTGCAATATCCTATCCACATCAAATTCATTCATTACCAGCTTTTGTTTAATACTTTCAAAACCGCCTAGATGGGTGTAAGACTTAACCGCTAGATAAATAGACCCGCCCATAGCAATTACAAATTGTACAACGTCTGTGGTTACCACTCCCCATAAACCGGAAAGAACTGTATAAAAGACCGTAAGCAGGAATAGCCCAATCACGACCACTTCTTCCGCTTGCATCCCCATTATTAGAGTATCCGCGTCCCATCCCATTATCGTCATGGTGACCTTTGCCATGGCCTTCATCACCCAGGCGATGATAAGTAAATTTTGAAAAAGTCCAAACCAGACTGCCCGGTAGAGTCGCAAACCTGCAGCGGGTTTACCATCATATCTAAGTTCTACAAGTTCGGCATCTGTGGTAATACCAGCCCGATGCCATAATTTTGAAAATAAAAAAACCGTAAAAATGCCACCAATACCAATATTCCACCAGGTCCAGTTCCACCAAATCCCTTGTTTCGCCACAAGCCCGGATACCGCCAGGGGCGTATCTGCTGCGAATGTAGTGGCCACCATAGAAGTACCAACTATCCACCAGGGTAAACTTCGACCAGCAACAAAGAATTCATCCATATTCTGGGAGGCACGACGAGAGAAGTATACACCGATAAGAAAGGTAAATACGAGGTAAGAAAGAATTATAAGAATATCGACTGTATGGAGCGCATCAAACATATAATTACCTGCTTTCATTCCCTTTGCAAAAATTGCTTACTGCTTTAACCATGGATAAAACTAGCATCCGCTGATATACAGGGTTACTTAGAAGCAGCTCTTCGTCTCTGTTTATTAACACCCCACTTTCAATGAGCACAGCGGGCATACTGCTTGTTTTAAGTACCACCAAATCATCAAAACGATAAATGCCTTTTTGTTTATCTACTAATTCCCTATTCTCACCTTTAATAGGTTCCGCATGATGCAATGTTGGCGTAAAACCGTTTTCCCTAAAGACAGCCCCCAAGTTTTGGGCCAATTGCAGACTACGCTTTGGCATCGCACTTTTTTCCGAATAAAATAAGGAGTAACCCTGAAATTCATCAGAATAAAGAGTCGTATCCCCTTGCACCACCCATTTTGATAAATATTTTGGTTGAACTGAATCATGGTGAATGGATAAAAATATATCAGCGTTATTATCCCGGGCTATCTTTGTTCTGTCTTTTAGCGCGATATCATTACCTTTCGGGTTAATAATAAATGACTGGGTAAATCCTTGTTTATCAAGTTCTTTTTTCAGCATCATGGCCAAATTTTGGTTAAAAAGAAACTCAGGTACACCTCTAGCTCCTATAACACCCGGATGATTCATGGTATGTCCTATGTCTATGGCTACGACATAACTATTGGCATTAAGAGGGCTAGTTGAAACAGGCGATGATAATGCAGGCCCTGGCGGGGAGTAACAGGATTGTAAGAAAAAGAGGAAAAAGAAAATTTTCACCAACATGGAAAGCCCGAAAAGTTGAAACCTGTTTATGAAATAACTTATTATCCACACTGGTGCAAAGAGTCTGTCTGGCAGAATAAATGAAATTGTTAATACAGTTCTGTAATTTGTATATTTTACCCATCTTTCAATAATTTGCTTTGTATCTGCCTAAATTTGAACCATTTTAATAATCATGTCCGGCTTGACCCATGCGCATCAACTTAAGAATATTAATGAATAAAATGTGCTTAAATTCAGTCATTCCCGCTACGTCGGGAATCAAAAACGATAGATACTGACGGTCATTTTGTTTAATCACTTAATTGAACATGAACCAAAATGTCAATAAGCATCTACTTTTTTGATTCCGAACAAGTCGGAATGACTGGTTTTTGGCTATTTTACACTCCTCTTTCCTTAAGTTGATGCGCATGCGCGAAGTCGGGAATCGAAACGATAGAGATAGATGGTCATTTATTTATCACTTCATTACAAAGGAATCAAAAATGACAATAAACATCTGCCGTTTTGATTCCGAACAAG
>JADFYW010000342.1 GCA_015232855.1 Fibrobacteria bacterium | reverse complement strand
TCATACACAGTAGTGAACGCGAATATGGCTGCCGCTGTTTTTGGTGACCCGGAGTGGACTGATTACCGGCTTATTTTTGAGGTCAAAGAAACAACGGGTGACGTAAACAGGCACCAGGTATGCCAGTTTTATACAAGGTTAAAAGATGATAATGACCGTATTGAAGGCTACCAGTTTAATCTCGTCGGCAACAAGACTATTTCTGTCAGGAGTGCTCTTGGTCAGGGAGCCGATATCGGAAAGATCAACATACACCAGGATGTAGATTTCTGGGGCGGCGGACAGGACCCCTTATTATATAGGCAGCTCACAAAAAACACGGCCCAGACTGTAAACCCCTATTACGAAAATCTTATTGTAACACTGGAAGTTAAAGGAAATAAAATCACTTCAACGTATGACAATCAGAAGGGAGGTATTCTTACCATGTCCACTACTGACGACTCTTTTACCAAAGGAAAGGTCGGTCTCGGCGTTGTTTATGGTAATTATAGCTACAACAATATTCTTGTCGAAGATATCCGTGATAACCCAACCGGAAGCGTCCCGGTTGCGATTGTATCTGATATTACTGACTCTTACGCAATTAATACAGAGGTTGCTTTTAGTGCAGAAAACAGTATCTACAGTGGTGAACAAAGTAAACTTTCCTATCTCTGGGATTTCGGTGATGGTCTACGTGGAAGTGGCCAAAAGCCAAAACACAGCTTTGCAGCGAAAGGCACCTACCGAGTCAGTTGTACTATAAGTGATGGAGAACAATCAACCACCGATGCCGTTCTGGTTACTATTACGGCACCGGATGATGCTACTCCCCCATCTGATGTAACAGGGCTTACCGCAACCGCAACTGCTGATGGCATAGGGCTTAAATGGAACGCAGCCACAGACAACGAAAGCGGCATCAGCGGATACATTATTTACCGGGGAACCAGTGCAGACCCTGTCATGCCTCTCGTAACGATAAGAGACATTGCTGAATTTACCGATGTTTCTGTTTTAGCGGGTACAAGTTATCATTATCGGGTTAAAGCAATCAACGGTGTCAAAACGGTAAGTAACAATTTCAGCAACTCTAGTTCAATTGGCGCTATCGTTTCAGACAAAGCCATTGAGATACGATTACCAAAAGCGAAACTCTGGGTATCATCTGTGGGTCCAGGTTCCGGGCAAGACATCTATTTTTATTCGCCTTGTACTCAACATGCTGAAATTCAATTATTTTCTTCCGCTGGAAAGTTGCTGGCGACATTACACAATGGGACAGTGAAACAGGGTACTAACAATTGGAAATGGCTTCCGTCAGAGGCTCACTCATGCCTTTTCTTTGTACGGGTAAAAACAAACAATGGCTATCTGCAGGCAAAAACGATATCTATAAATTAGAATTGACATTTGTTTTTGGATTAGCATAGATACATTTCCTACAATGAGGTAAGCTTCATCCTAAATGCAAACAAACTAAAAACCAGTACCGCCAGATAATTTGTAGCAAGATCAAACATACAGAAACTCCTGGTAACCAAAAAATACTGGGTACATTCTTCAAAAGTCAGCAGAAAAAGCATTAACAAAGACCCAACTGGGATTGTTCTGGTTCCAAACTGCCAGCATGATGTAATGATATACCGGTTCACGAGGAAAACGAAATAACCGTAGACAAAAAAATGTCCGAATTTATCGGCCATAGGAATTTTCCCAACATGTTGTAATACTACAGGATAATTATCAAAATACAGAACCATAGTTATTACCACTATAACATAAGTGTATGCCAAGCGTTTTGATTGCTGTGAAAGAATAAATAAGGCAAAGGACTTTACATTGCAAAGTATATGGGCAAAAAAAGAGCCCTTTTTAAGCCAGTGACAATCCGGGTAAATCATTTTTTCCTCCTTCTAACGTATTTTCATTTTGCGCAGTTGCAGAAGCATCTTTAATCACGTTCTCTAATTCTCTGATATACTCTAAAAATCTCTCTCTCCCCGTATTTGTCATCCGGCAAAGTGTCTGAGGACGATTATGCTTAAAACGTTTCCAGATTTCAACCAAGCCCTCTGCTTCTAGGGCTTTAATATGTCTACTAAGGTTTCCATCAGTAAGAGTACATAAACTCTTTATATCATTGAATAAAAGACCATCTGGACGGGCTAGCAATGATGTGAGAATACCAAGCCGGGCCTTTTCATGGATAATGCGGTTTAA
>JADFYW010000341.1 GCA_015232855.1 Fibrobacteria bacterium | reverse complement strand
ATACTGGTATTTAGTTTGCTTCTGCTTATTGGTGCAACGCAAGCTGCAGAACAAAAAAATGTAGACCTGAACCATTGGGGGTACGGTTATTATTATTTTGGCCAGATAATGGAGGGCGCTTACCGCAATCCTAACGGCGACAGTAAAACAGTCTCACATGTCTGGGACCAGGAAACAGCCCTGGGTTATGGTGTTACTGCTGTAGTCAACGAAAGAAATATCGTGACTCTGGCCAGTGAGATAAAGCTCCTGCACTCTTTTCCACAGCGAAAAATTGACAATTTTAATGCAAATGATCATTCTTTCAACGTCATTATTTACCATGCGGAAGGTGTCCGTTCTTTTGGCGATCCCGAAAACCCGTATCTGGAGCTGGGCGTCGGTTACTGGCCCTATAAATACAACAAAGATGTGCGGAACCTGGGAGAATATTTGTTCCGCAGCGAGATATACGCTCCAACGCTTATCAATTATTTTGACTTTCCCAGGGTACATGTACTGGGTTTTCGTGCAAGCGGTCATTTCTGGAACAATAGAATAAATACGGATGTCTTACTCACCAGTGAAGTACAGACTTTCCCCGAAAAAGATCTGACGCTCTCATGGCTCGGGTCGGTGGATGTAACCAATTATCTGCAGTTTGGCGCAGGTATCAGCTTTAGCCGTTTGATTTCGATGGACGAAAACAGGCAGGACAGTATTCCCTTTAATGCTCCTGAAAATGAGTACAACCGATATATAACCGGGCAGGATACCGCCTATGTGCCTTTTTCCGGGACCAAGCTAATGGCTCGTGCTGCCCTGGATATTAGAAAATTGTTGGGTTCGCCTGATATACTGGGTGAAAATGATTTAAAGGTCTATACCGAACTGGCTGTTTTGGGAACAAAAAATTATCCTGATTTTGTAATACCCCTTCCGTTCCGCAGTTTCAGTCCAACGGATTCAATAAAGCCTTATACAAAGCTCTCGGAACGCATCCCCATTATGGTAGGAATAAACTTACCGGCTTTCCGTATTCTGGATGTGTTGTCTTTTGAATTTGAGTATTTCAAGTTTAATGAATATTACTCAAATTCATTAATGTATAGAAATACAGAGACTTATCCTCTTCCCATTCCGGATACGGAATACCAGCAATCAAAACTGGACACCGCCAGCAATTATCCTGTGGATTTGTCGCCCTACAAATGGTCGTTGTATGGAAAAAAAACAGTGTCTGATTGTTTTGACCTGATTGGCATGGTGGGCAGGGACCATGTGTTTACCCGGTCAAAGCAAATAAGTACGAGTAGTCCGCAAGACATGATTCTCGGTGCGGGGCATTGGAGATGGATGTTTAAGGTGATGTTCAGGATATGATTACTTCCTGTTAAGTATAGGTGTTGATTGTGTATACACTTAACATGTCATTGCCGGCTTTAGACTGTATTATAGGTATGATTGCCGAGCTTATGACCGTCATTCCCCGGCTTGACCGGGGAATCCAGCGTATGTTAATACGCAAAATAGAAGCTTTTCTGACATTATTTTGCGCACTTTGTGCGCTGGATCGCCCGGTCAAGCCGGGCGATGACATTGAGTATAAACACCAAAAAATAAAAAAAGGCAATACTGAACAGATAGTATGGGTCAATTATTAGAAATGACATTTATCCCATATATTACAGGCTGAAAACTTTTTATAACTCATTACAAAGGAACATTACAATGAAACATACATCAACACTATCGTATATATTTTTCACCCTGATAATCTTTGTTCTTTTTTCACAGGGGTTTTCTGTTGTGGAAAAACCCCGGATAATGTGCTTAGGTAACTCAATTTCAGAAGGCAGCGCTACTTCCAATACCTACCGTTCTCATCTTTATTTCGCTCTGGTGGATTCAGGATATGTTGTAGACTTTGTTGGAGATAACCATGGAACATGTGGAAACCGTAACGCGGGCCAGACAGACGGCTGGGATGCTGACCATAATTGTTACTACAGTGCCCGGGCCGCTGAAATTTTAAATGGAGACATGCCGGTTAATAAATGCTCTCCTGCCGGGGATGGAAATATTCACAATTGGGCGCCAACATATAAAGCGGATATAGCCATTATTCATCTTGGTACTAATGATTGCCGTGCAGGTGCCAGCCCCGAAGACATACAAGGAAGTCTTGAGGGTATCATCGCGGAACTGCGCAAAGCAGTACCTGAAGTCAAAATAATCGTGTCCAAAATCATCTCATCCCGTAAAAGTGATGTCAACCCAAGAATT
>JADFYW010000340.1 GCA_015232855.1 Fibrobacteria bacterium | reverse complement strand
TAAATAGTAACAATATTAGAGGAAGTGAGTGGGGGAGTGGCGTTATTCCCATTATACAAATAATAAGTGAAGTGGGTATACTCTATGATAAAAAAGGGGATATGTAGACCAGATGGACTATAAAAAAAGAGTATTAAACTTTTTTTAGTAATAGCATAAGTGTAACTTAATGTTAAGCTTGTGCGAAAAACCTGCTTTTTTTGTATTGCCCATCAAATAGGGAGACCGGTTCTGATTATTGCTAAATCAATTTAAGGGTGGTATATTGAACAGGAGTAAAGTTGAGGCCTTAAAACAAGGTAAATTATGAATCATTTAATAATTCTAGCATCAATTCTTTTTTGTTTTTGTATATCTTGCACAACCCAGGATCTTGAGCTTGCGGATGAGTTCTTAAGTATGGGAGATTTTTTCCAGGCAAGGAAACTTTATAAAAAAGTAATTGAACATTCTCCACGAAATTTTCAGGCCAGATTTGGAACCGCTCTTTCTTATTATCAGGAGGCGGCTTATAAGACCAAACAAAAAACAGTTACCAAAGAAGACTGGGAAAATGCGGTTTATCATTTAAAACTCGCTTCTCATATTAATGAAACCGCAAACCTAAAAAAGAATCTTGCGGGTGCTTATTATAACCTGGGTGTATATTACAAACAGAATCAGCAGTTTACAGCTTCGCTTAGTCAGTTCCAACGGGCTGTTGTTTTTGATACGACGTTATATGAAGCATACAATCAATTGGGCGCATTATATCATCAGAAAGGTGAATATAAAAAATCCGAAATTGCCTACATCCGTTCTTTGCATATTAAGCCCAATTATGCGGTTGCTTATTTTAACCTGGGTTCTTTGTATTGGACTATGAAAAATTTTGAGAAGGTAATTAATTCCTGGGATAAAGCGGTGTATTTAGACAGAAACAACAGCCATTACCAGGAGTGGCTAAGAAAAGCAAAGGCAAAGACAAGGGCTCGCTGATGGCATTTTCAATTCAGGATTATGAGTTCCTGGAAGAAATCGGGCGGGGCAGTTTCGCTTCAGTTTTCCGTGCCCGGCAAAGGTCTTTAGACCGATATGTTGCTATTAAATGTTTATCTCCGCAAAGGGCTCAGAATCGTAGAGACCTGGAACAATTTAAAAAAGAGGCCCATGCCACTGCAACACTGAGTCATGATAATATTGTCACTATTTATGATTATGGCTATCAGGCTGGTAATTATTACCTGGTTATGGAATACATCGATGGACTGAATTTAAATAAAGTGCTGGATAAGGGGCTTCCGGTAATGGAAGGACTCTGGGCATTGGAGCGGGTGGTGGAGGCCTTAAAATCAGTCCATTCCAAGGGGATTATTCACAGAGACATTAAACCCACTAATATTTTTTTAAGCAAGGCGGGCCAGGTTAAACTGGCTGATTTTGGGCTTGCCGCTTTTCATTCGGCCTCACGAAACAGTTCTTCTCAAGCAGGTGCTATGGGGACTCTTGCCTACATGGCTCCTGAAGCCATGTTGAACCCTAAAGAGATAGATAATCGGGCTGATATATTTTCTCTTGGTGTTGTTTTCTACCGCCTGGTTTCGGGGAAACTTCCCTTCCCGGGTGATACTATTGGTGAAATATCATACAATGTTATTAATGAAGCACCTGCTCCGCTTTCTGGTGAATTTTCAAATGAAGTTCTGAAGGCTCTGTTTCTTTGTTGTCTTGATAAAGACAGGGAAAAGCGACCGGGTCTGGATGAAATTGGAAAAACTCTTCAGACCGGTATTGGTGACTCTCATTACCGGCTCAAAGATTCATTGACATCTTTTATTTGGGGAGAGGATAAAGATATTACTCCTGAGGGCACGGTTGCTGTTCCCAGGCCTGTTCCCACCAAAAAGAAGCCTGTTGTGTTGAAGACCGTATTGAGTGTGGTGGTTTTGATTACGGCATTACTTGGTCTTTATTTGGCAGTTACGCTGTGGAATCCTGCTAAAAATGATTTAAATAAGCTTGAGTTTGTAGCAAAGTCTCTCCTTGATTTGTCTCCTGCTTTAAATGGAGATAGTTCAGATAAATCGTATCCTGAGTGGAGTCAGGGCCAACCCATCCCCATAACCCCCGAAACATCAGGAATTAAAACCGGAACTCTCATAGTTGAAGAACTTCAGGATTCAGATAAAGTCGTTATTAACGGCCTAGAAATATCCCGCAAAACGCCATCCCGGTTTGAGTGGCCTGCAGTTCCTGGCGCCTACTATATTACCATAATTACAAACAA
>JADFYW010000033.1 GCA_015232855.1 Fibrobacteria bacterium | reverse complement strand
TATTTATCCTATTTTCGTTCATATTACACTTTCTCCTGCACCAAAAGTGAGAAGTTGGAAAACTCTGCTTTGCCACAGGTATACATTATCTTTTTTAGAACTTTAAAATCTACTACACTGTCACACTGAATAATAATGCGGCCTTTATTGGACAACATTCTTAAGGAACCAGCGGCTTCAGTTAAAGCATTATAGAGTTCTTCTACCAACATGGAATCACTTGTTGCTACCTTTTCCAGGGACATTAAAGGAGCACCATCCACTACAATCTGATCCGGATTTACTTCTATGTTAAGGGCTGGAACCGGTGTAATATCACTAGTGGAATTTGCCAGATTAAGATCTTTAGAGACTGTCACCAGGTTGCCATCTACCGAAAAGCTTTTAAGAAGAAAAACCAGTAAAATGGTCATTACATCTATAAGGGAAGTCAGTTGAGGTTTCATAATGGCAGATGCTCGGCCATTTTTAATGATTACCGATTTTGAACTAGAGGTTCTTGACATTTTGTTTCTCCGTTAAAGCAGTTTCTTCGATATTAGGACCTTCTGCCAGAGCAACTTTGGCATATCCACTATTTCTGCAGGCATCCATGACCTGTACGACCTTATCAAACTTGATGCCGTCATTTACTGCAACAACGACTTCATCCTTACGAGTCAGTCGTTCTTTCACCTCTTCCAGTGCTTCTTCCAGCTGTGAGTAATCATGAGAGTTAATATCCATCTGCACAGTATTCATCAGAGAATCTCCCACCGTTAAGTCGAAACCAGCACTGCGCATTACAACAGTCAATTTAAGTTCAGCTTTTTTTGGACCGCCATTCCCTATCCCGGCATTAGGTGGCAGACTAAATTCTAACACAGAGTAATGTGCGAAAACAGCCATACTCACCAGGAAGGGAATAAGGATGACAAACATGTTCATGATAGGTGTTACATCCAGGTCTATCAGGTCAACATTGTTACTGGGTTGTTTGGTATTTTGTCTTAGTGATTTCATAGTATTTTTCTTTTTATAAGTTTAATGTGGTTACCAATCAGGCCATTTTCTTTTGCAGGAAATTGAGTACTTTTACCGTTGCTTCATCTACATCTTCCGTAAGGCTCGTCTGTTTATTAGAAAGCTGAGTAAAAGCTATCATACAGGGGATGGCAACTAACAATCCCATTGCGGTAGTATTCATTGCCTGGGCAATACCGGTTGCCAAAGCACTTGCTTTTTCTGCACCTTCTGCTAATTGAAGCGAACTAAAAGAAACCTGTAATCCAAAGATTGTTCCCAACAAACCCGTTAAGGTTGCGATATTAGCAAACATCCCCAAGCTACTAAGCCGACTACTAAACCGGGGAAGTTCTTTAATAGCAGTTTCTTCAACACCCTGCTGGATATCTTCATAAGGCATTCCTCTTTTATAGCGTTGTACTGCAACTGCAAGTAGCTTATGAACGGGTGATTTCTTTTTGGCAACCAGCTTTTCAGCTTCTTCTGGTTTATCATTTTCAATTGCCCTGGCAATCCTGGCAACTAAACCACGTGAATCGCCTCTGCATGCAAGAAAATAAAAAAACAACCGTTCAACAATTACAGCTAAGGCAAAGGCACCAACACCCAATATAATCCACATAAAGGTTCCGCCTTCGTTAAAGAATTTTGCTGCTGTTTCAATCATTTTATGCTCCTTTTTTTTTACTATGAGTAGTTCTTATTTGTTTAAACACCACTTACTGGCGAATGTGTTACTTTTTTTTGAAAAAGTTTTCGTAATGCGCTCCATAAATTCTGCTGTAGAAAAAGGTTTATCCAAATAATCCACCAATTCCATCTCCAGTAACGCTCTTTTTATGTTCCCGGTACCGTAATTAGAGATTACGAGAATGGGAATTGTAAGTCCCAATTTTGTTATTTCTTCGATAAGCTCCTGGCCTGAAAGACCGGGCATTCTTAAGTCTGTAACTAACATGTCATAACCTGCCCCCACATCAAACTCAGCTTGAATATTTTCAAAAGCTTCAGCGCCATCACTAAAAGTAGTGACTGCATAATGAGCTCTTTTTAAAGTGAATACCAGAGAATCAAGTAATGACACCTCATCATCAACAATGATGATATTTCCTTTGGACTTTTTACTAAAAGCGGTTTTGAAGCAAAATGTATGTGAAGCTTTGTTTTTCATTATACCAGCAAACAATGCAAAGCCTGTGCCAAAAAAGAAAAATTGCATAAGTGTTATATTTTCAGGGGGATAAAAATACATGTTCATAAGCAGACCTTTTGAAACAGGGGTGCGCGTATTTTCACTCTTATGAGGCAAAAACAGTATAAACACCTTAAATACAAACGGGTTACGTAATATGCACTCTGGAGTGTATGTGACTTTATTCACACCGTTTTCCATAGCCGGTATTCATTATGAGGAAGTATTTAAACAAAAGGAAATACCTTTTAGATGTTATAATCATCGCTCAATGCACGAGGAGAGTGTTATTTACCTCATTCCCTGCTTAAACAGCCTAGATTTGTATGAATGGCACAGTATTTGCAATTCTATTGTGTGTAATGAAAAATTCAATCCCATTTTCTCCGCCAACTATTGCGATTATGCTTCTGAGCATAAACCTGACAACAACTGCTGTAAAAGGAGGCGACCATGTTTTAAGAGAAGAAGATTCAATAGTTATATCAAAAATTCGATTTATTGGATTAAAAACAACAGAGCCTTCTGTTGTACATCGAGAACTCATCCATAAAAAAGGTAGTGTTTATAATAAAGGAACCTGGGTAATAGAAAAAAAAAGGCTGGAGAGGCAGGATATATTTGCATCAGTCCGGTTAGAGTTAGCACAAAAAAAGAACCAGGTGGAACTCCGATATCAGTTTGAAGAATTACCAGCAGTCATTCCATTTATTGGTGGGAAAAAAACCGACCAGGATGGGATCATAATTGGCCCTGCACTTGCGACCCTTAACTTTTTAGGAAGAGACATACGGCTTGAGAGTTATGGCCGGTCAAGCATCAAAGGCCCGGGCAAAGCAATGGAATTCCAGGCTGTTGCCAGCGCACTTTGGCTGGGAGGCCTGCCCATAGAATATTGGCTGCAATATGTATATACCAACAGCTATAATAGCTTTGAGAGTTTCCCCGAGAAGTCCCATATGGCACTGCTTGAATTGAATCAACGAATAGGTTCTTTCTGGAATATTAAATACAAGGCCGAATTCTTTTCCATTGCAACAGAACCAGATAATAGAGATATCTTATTAACAAAAAATAGTACCCAGGATAATATTCCCCGGTTTGGCTTTGGTCTCGTTCGGGATACCCGGGAATCAAGAATTAATCCCCATCGAGGATTATACAGTGAAATCATGTATACCCATTCAGGTGGATTTGCGGGTAGCCATGCCAACTTCGGCGAATGGCTGGCGGATTTCAGAAGTTTCATCCCCCTGAGACAGAAGCATATCCTTCACCTCTCCTTTCTGGGGCAGTACCGCACAGGTAGAATCGGTGCCTACGACCGGTTTCATGTAAGCGGCGCCAATACACTGAGAGCCTATAACCCCATTACTGATGGGTTTTCGGGAACCAGTGAAATACTCAGTTTTGCCGAATACCGTTATGAAGTAATCAACAAAAAAACAATCAGACTTTTAAATCTTACAGGATTTTATGGCCTGCAACTGGTTGCGGGTACAGATCTGGCCTATGTATGGGACCGGAATAATTTTCAAGAGGGAATCCATGGCGCGAGCTATTATCTGGGAGCACACATTTTGCTCCCGGGTTTAGATCGTATAAGACTGGAACTGGGGAATAAAGCCCTGAGCGCAAAACTTGATATGGGATTCACCCTGGGATTATTTGAAAGAACCGCAGTCCAACGTTGGAGGATACGATGAACCCGTTTTTAAATGGCCTTGTTGTAACCAAGGCAAAAGTAAACACTAATGAGAGTGGTGAAACGACAATACAACGAGAAACCATAACAATAAGTAAAACTAGTAACTATCAGAAACCGGGAAGAGCAATTGACAAAACAAACTTTAGTCATTTCGCAGCAATCCCTCTTCCAACATTTTTGCCTTTACTTGGATGAAATACGAATAAGAAAAGAAAATGCATTCCAAAGAACGCATGCCAAAATCAATTAGCAATCGCTATCAACAAACCGGTCATCAAGATTTTATTTAGGTCTGTTAAGACGCTTATTTAACGCTGAACGTGTAAGCCCAATCATTTGGGCTGCAATAGTCTGATTGCCCTGGGCCCGTTTGAGCGCTTCTTCTACCAGAATCTCGTCTATCTCTTTGATAGTAGGCAAGGTCTCGGGTAAACTCAAGCAATTAGATTCTTCCGTAATTTCCAAAACCGAACCCGCAGAAGCACGGCTTTTTTCAATGCGTGCTTTAAAAGGATCCATTGAGAGTATACCAGAAAGGTGCCGGGATACGGCATCATAAACCATCCCCTTAAGCTCCCGCACATTTCCGGGGAAACTATAGGTACAAAGAAGCTTATACAACTCAGGCGGTGGGGTTGGACAGTTTTTATGCAATTCAGATGAAGCTTGTTCCAAAAAATAATCTGTCAGAAGCTGGATATCATCTTTCCGGTCTTTAAGTGCTGGAATTTGAATATGGTGATTTTGTAAACGATAAAACAAATCGCTACGGAACTCCCCGGCCTGCTGCTTAGTTTCCAGATCAATATTAGTCGCGACAACTACCCGCGCGTCCGTTGGTAACGCATTATCAGAACCAATTGTATAATAGGTTCTTTCTTCCAGCAACCGTAATAGCTTTACCTGAGATTCAAGCGCCAGGTCTCCTATTTCATCGAGAAAAATTGTTCCTCCGGCTGCTTTTCCTATGAGGCCTTGTCTTGCCTTATCAGCCCCGGTAAACGCGCCTTTAGCATGACCAAATAAAGTATCCGAAAAAAGATTATCATCAAGACCCGCAACATTAACCGTTACAAACTCACCCTGACGATTACTTGCTTTATGGACCGCCTGGGCTATCATTTCCTTACCAGAGCCAGTATCTCCCGTGATAAGCACGGGAAGTGGTGTATCGGCTATCGCCTCTATATACTGAAAAATAGACCGCATTGATTTATTACGGGTAACAATATTTTCAAAAGCTTCAGGATGGTCCAGTTTATCGGTTAACAAATAATCTTTAAGCCTGTTTTTCTCACTCTCCAGAGCACTATGTTCAACAGCCCGTTTTACACTCGTTACCAACCTGGTTTTATCAACGGGTTTTACCAGGTAATCAAAAGCTCCCAGCTTCATGCATTCAACAGCGGTTTCAATTTCATTAAGTGCAGTAAGCATTATGACCGGAATATGGGGATACTTCTGATGTATTTGTGGTAACAATTCCTTTCCCGTAAGATTAGGCATTAAGATATCCAGAACAATAGCACTTACTTCCTGTGTTTCGAGAAGCTCCATAACTTTCGGACTTTCCTGGCATTTTATAAGATGACCTACACCGGAAGTACGTAATGAAAAAGAAGCACTTTGCAACAACTGTGCTTCATCATCCACCAGTAATACTGGCTTTTTTGGATATTTAATAGTTTCCATAAGTAATCTACAGTCTGTTAAAAGATAAAGTTGGCACCACCACTAAAACTAATCCCGGGGTCTTTAAACTGCCAGGGCATAGTGTATTCGTTATTAGTTACATTATAGGCCTGCGTATAAAAATTGAACCGCATGCCATTTTTAAGCAGAAGTTCTTTATTAACACGAATGTTTAACAGCTCTCTGGAATCAAATGTACTCCTGTCTGATTTTTTATTGCTATCAAATACTTCACCCCCGAAATGCATCCAGGGACTCACTTCTATACCATAGGGTAGAAAAAAGGTAATGCCAATATTCCCCATAAGGGCGGGTACAAAAGGAACTTCAATTCCATCAAGGTTAACCGAATCAGGGTCAATAATTTCTGACCTTGTGTAAGTAATGTTAGCAAACCAGTCCAATTTTGTTTCTACTTTTTGTTGTACACTGAATTCAATACCTTTACCGGTTGTTTCGCCTTCTGCATTAATTGACATGGTACGTGAAGGCGTATTACTGACCACATTATCAATAATTGCATTTGTAATACTGGTATAAAAGACCCGGGACGATAAACGCACATTAACCGGCAATGTGTAATCAAAGCCGAAATCAAAACTCCTGCCACTTTCGGGATCCAGGTCAGGATTTGGTAACTGGCCGCTTTCAGAAACATTATTACCTGAGATAGTACCGCCAATGGGCTTAAGTGCCGGTGACATAAAACTGTTCCCCCCATTTGAAAAAAGGGTAAACTCTTTATTGATTTTATATTTAAGCCCGGCGCTCCAAAGCAATACACTCCAGTTTTCACCTGCGGTTACCGGTACAGAACCGCCTATTTTATCGATGTTATAGTTGATATAATTATAGCGTAGCCCTCCTCTAACAACCAAATTATAAATCTGTAGTTCTTCCTGCAGATAAAGACCAAATTGAGATACCAGTGCCTCATTCCCGGCCTGTTTCCCGGCACCCAGTGGTTTTTCCCAGTTCATATAATATGCAGTCTGATAATCACTGCCAAAAGTTAAATTACTGTTGTTATAATGCCGGTATGATAAAGAAATATCAGATGGAACAATTAACTGGTCAACCCCGGATGTTTTTGTAGGCTCATATTTCTGAGTCAGAGAGTCATATTTATCACTATCCCATTCACGGTCATACCAGCGAAGACCGGTTTTAAATGATAATGTGATATCTTCGGTGAAGGCACCGGTATATCCGACATTCCCCAGACTGTAACCATGATTATATTCCCGAAACTTCCGTCCTTCATCTCCAGCATGCAGGGTCTGGTTACCAAAAAAATTCAGCTTATGTACTTTCTTTTGATCAAGAAAAAGATTAGCACCAACAAATGCCTTGCCTTTTTGATATTCGGGATTTTTGAGGGTGTTGCCGTCAGCTTTATAGTCGGTATAGTCTGAAAGTTCATAAGAAGCTCCCGTGATAAAATGCAATTTCCCAAAATAATTTTCATGATAGCCCTTTGCCGTCCAGGTATTGTACGCCCCATACCCAAGGGAGAACCTCGTCAGCGGCTTAACCACTTCTTCTTTTAGTATAAGATTAACCGTCCCGGCAAGAGGAGCCTGATTTCCTGCAAAATCCTGTGACAAAAAATTTGGATAGAGGACTGAAGCCGGTCCCCGTTGAATTTCAATCCGCTCTATTGCCATTATTTCGAGATTCATGGGGTCAGTAAAGGCATCAACAGGCAGTCCCTGGAGCATATACGTACTGTATTTTGGACCTATTCCGCCGTAAGCGCCCCAGTTCGGAAAATTACGGGATAATACCTTTACCGCTGCACCGGGATAATACTGTACCACTTCAGAAATATTTCTGTTTTCTATAACCGTCCGTTCAATCTGTTTTTTGGTAATAACATCAATTTTCTGGGTTATATCACGACTAGAGCGGAGGGTTTTGGATGCAGTCACCACTTCAACATTTGCTAAATCTTCCAGTGACATTTCAAGCAATTCATCCACTGATTGAGGATAAAGCAGATTTATTCCACTTATGATTCCAATGAGTACAATTCTTATATACTGCTTTTTTGTTTTCATCTTATTAAAAGCTAAAAAAAACTATTAAACCTGGATAGGGAGTTCAATTCTGGCTACAGTCCCTTCTCCTGGTTCTGAATTAATAATTAACTCTCCCCCATGTTCCTTAATAATAGTGTAAGAAATTGATAGCCCCAATCCGGTCCCCCCTGAATCACGTTTTGTTGTAAAGAACGGATCCATAATATGTTTTATATTGTCTTGTGAAATCCCATTTCCTTCATCCTCTACCGATATAATTACCTTTTTTTCAATTTTATCATAACTTGTTGAAATTTTCACTGATTGATTTTTCTGCTCAAGAGATTGACAGGCATTACTGATAAGGTTTATGATCACTTGTTCTATCTGCTGAGAATTTCCTATAATCAAGGGGATCTCATGTCCATATATAACCTTGAGATGATCAGTCGACTTTTTAATAAGATTAGACATAATAATAAGAGATGCTTCAATAATGGTATTCACATTTACCTGCTGATTCATACTCCCCTGGTCTTTACGAGCAAAGTCTTTTAGGCTTTCAACAATCTTTTTTATACGACCCGTACCTTCTACAATCCCACCAATAAGCATTTCCATGTCATCCCTGATTTCGCTATAGGGAAGACCAGCAACTATAAAATCACCTTTCTCTTCGCTATACGTATCAAGCATAGGCTTTAAGTCCTTCCAGATATCAGAAAGGTTATTACTGTTCAATAACATAAAATTATTAGGATTATTTATCTCATGGGCTACTCCAGATACAAGAATACCCAATGTTGACATCTTATCAGTTTGAATCAGTTTTTCCCGCTGCTGCTTTGCAAGTGTCTCAGCCTGTTTATTTGAGGTAACATCAAATATAGCACCATCAAGACAGATTACATTATTATCTTTAAATACGGCCTGTCCACGGTCATGCACCCATATTATAGACCCATTAGCATGTTTTAGACGATATTCCACTGAATAGGGTTCATGATTTTGTATCGAATTTTGTACTAATGCATTAACCTGCGCAAGATCTTCTTCTACAATGATATCGGCAAAGGATTTTTGTTTATTATTGATTAAATCATCTGGTACATAACCACTGATATGTTTTATTTCATCACTGATAAACTCCATAGTCCAGGATTTATCATTTGCACAACGATAGGTTGCTCCGGGAATATTTGCCACAAGGGTTTTAAATCGTTCTTCACTTTCCCGTAAAGATTTTTCTGCATTATCCCGCTCTTGTTCTCGTAAATGAACCTGCTGCATAACTTTATTAAAATCATCATATAGCTCACCAATCTCATCATTTCCTTCTTTAGCTACTTGCACAGAATAGTCACCGGTGGCAATAACTTGTTTTCCTGCCGCAGCTAACTTTAAAATCGGCCTGGATATAGTGCCCTGTAAATAGAGTGAAAGGATAAATGCCATGGCAAATCCCACAAACAATATACTAATGGTAACAATGATACTCTGAATAGCCATATGTTTGTATTGAGTCAAACTTAATCGTAAAGACAGCATACCAAGCACTTCATCTTCTATTTTAATTTCTTTGGAAATGGTCACACAAGCATCTTTCATGCCTCTGGTATGTTTCACAAAACACTCTTTTACTCGTTTGCAATTAGTATCTGCCAATGGATAGGAATAGTCAGCATATCCTTTTTTATTATAGGTTGCAAAAAGGTTTCCCTCATTATCATAAATCCAGGCATTAACAATATCTTCTTCCAAATCAAGAGTCGCCAGAGCTTCCACTGCCGCCCCATTATCTTTAAACGCAAGAGATGATGCCGTATTCGTTGAAATCAATTTTGCAGTAGAAGTAAGCTCATCCATAACATAAGATGAAAAAAACCTGAAATCATAAATACCAAAACTGATAAAAGTAAACAGTACAACAATTCCAGCTGTTATCAGCTGTATAAAAATAAGCTTCCGTTTAACTGAACATTTTTTTAAGCTAATCATTACTGCCTTCTTTGATAAAAATCCCTAGTTTTAACAACTGTGAACTCACTTTAAGACCTGTCTTATCAAGCTGCGTACTATTGATTTCAAATTTTATTTTCCCATTTACCAAAGTAAAATTCATATCTGTTCCAGTACTGGCAAAACCAGGAGAATCTCCTATGGTAAGGACCGGTTTACCACTGAGTTTTTTTATGTATTTTTGTAGTTTATGTTTTTCTGAACCTGCAATAAACAACATCTGGCAACAAAGAGAATCTGACAATGCAGAAAACTTCCGAATCCGAATAGGCTTGTTACCCACCTTTTTTTTGCCGGCTATTTCTTTTAAAGGTATAACCATCTCTGTTTTTCCTATTACCCCTATAGTGAAGGTATCAAGGCTGTCTAACCCCGGCCATTCAATAAATTTGGTAAAGTGATACATGAACACCGCTTTTGTTTTATCTTCCAGGCTTATGTGTTTGTCTGCGAAACTGAATGTGATAAACACAAGCAAAAATGAGATGGCTATTACCGATAGTTTATGGCAAAGGCCCCTCTCAGGGGAAAAGAGATACCTACATCTGCTATGCATCTGCTTCGCTCCCTTTTATAACCGGTAATATAATAAGTGCTTTGGTACCTTTGCCTTCTTCTGAATGAAAAACAAGTTCCCCACCATGTTCTTTTATGATATTAAAAGAGATAGATAACCCGAGCCCCGTTCCACCGGTATCGCGTTTGGTGGTAAAAAAGGGATCCATAATATGTGTCATATCTTCTGGTTTAATACCCTTCCCTTTATCTTCAACCAATACATTTACCTTTCCGGCTTCATTATCATAGCTGGTGCGAACAGTAAGCTCACAATTTTTATCAGGCAGTGCCTGACAACTGTTGCTGATAAGATTAATAACCACCTGTTCAATCTGCTGATTATTACCCTTAACCATAGGAATATTTTCATCAAAATCAGTTGTAAAATAGTCTGTGGACTTCTTAATCATATTAGCCAGGATAATCACGGACGACTTAATTACCGAGTTCACACTCACCTGCTGATTCATGGCCCCGGGATCCTGCCTTGCAAAGTCTTTTAAGCTCTGTACAATCATTCGTATCCGCTCAGAGCCCTCAGATATGCCACTTATCAAAGAACCAATTTCATCGCGCAAATCAGTATATGGAAGACCAGCAATCATAAAATCACCTTTTTCTTCACAATACGAATCAAGTATTGGTTTCATTTCTTTCCATACATCTGAGAGATTATTGCTATTCAACAGCATATAATTGTTGGGATTATTAATCTCATGAGCAACCCCTGATACGAGTATCCCCACTGAGGCCATTTTATCAGCCTGAATAAGTTTTTCCTGCTGCTGGCGGGAAAGTTCCTCAGCTTTTTTGCGTTCTTTCACCTCATCTTCAAGTTTCTGAATGGTATGAATTTGATTGACATTAACTTTCTCAAGCGTAAGCTGGGTTTGCGCAAAATTGCGTGCAAGGTATATCGACATACAGAGCATCATCCCGGTAAAACCATACAAATACGGAAATTGAAAAAATCCGCTTAACATGGGGACCATTCCAAAAGCCGATAACATTTGATATGTGCAGGCAATAGCAAAAATCAGAAACCCGGAAAAAATTAACCATGCCCCTGGTTTTTTGTTTTTAATCGCAAATATGACGATATATATTTGGGCAATCATAACAACAATTCCAAATCCATACATCCAGCCAAACCCCAGCCACCAGGACGAAGCAAGCAAAATTAGGGCCGTAACCATAAACGGCCAGAACCAAAGAGGCAAACGTGAATAAAAAATACTATAGAGAAACAACAGACCTGATATATATATAACCAACAGTGATACTTTAAAGAAAAATATATGCCACATAAATAAAGTGCCACTGGTATGCATCCAGGCCCCCAAAATTGAGAAAGTCAGCATGGCTGCACCAACACAAAATATACTGTAATACAGGTTTTCACGAGACCTCGGATAAAAGGCAAATAATAAAAAGTGCAGTATCGCCAGTATAAAGGGAATGGCGGTAAAAAACATTCGCAAGCCGGAATACATATTAATGCGCTCAAGGATATGTTCATAGGCCCGGTTATATTCAGAAAAGGAAAGAAAAAATCCATAGGCAACCATTTCTTTGGCGACATTTTTATAACCTTTAAAACTGTACCGAACCGCAAGCTGGTATTCCCCGGTATCAGGGAAAACAATAGGGAATAGTGTCATGGTTTCAAAAGTAATCCGACATGTTTCTTCTTCAGCAGTATTGCCAATCACCCCTTCTGAAAAAAGCAATTTGCCATCGAGGTATATTTCCGAAGCACAAGCCTGATTCATCATAATAGCCAGGGATTTATTAACCAATTGGCTGTCTGGTTTTATTGTGGTTCGAAACCAACCAATACCGTCCCAATCAGACTTTGGTAAATACTTACCATATAAAATAGAATTGGCCTGTGATTCCCAATCACTGTCATCGTATTGGGGACTTGCCCATTCTACATTATCACCAGGATGGTATTTCCAGACACTCTCAAGTTGGAGGCGATTCTCTTTGTTTTTAAATAAGTCTTCTGAAATCAGGACAGGATTCCTGGTACCCGCAATTGCCTGGACAATCCAGAGTAAGACAAATATGAAAAAAGCTCGTTTCATTATGAAAATTTATTATGCAACTATTATGCCACCCTTTAAAAGGTCTGTAAATCTACAGTACAAGGCAATAATTTTATCCTATTAACTAAATAGTATGTTTAAGGGTGTGCCAATATTCCCTTTGCACCTTCTCTGCACCATCTTGACATGTCTTTTTAATAAAAGAACTTACAAAAGTTACGCCAACCAACTGTGAATATTGGCACACCCTTTTGCCAGTATTTTTTAAGTTTTCAATTCAAATACTATTCCAATTCAACCAAATGAGAACCGAAATTATATTGGCACAAGCTTTGCACAATATTTAACGAAATGATGTACTTCAGCATAATTTTAACTTTTCAATAAATGTCAATTAACAAAAATAACATTTTAAAAAAATATTCTGGTATGAAGACCAGACATTAACCCGTTAACCATACTATTTTCAGTCAATGTTCGCATGAGATAACAGGAGAACACGAAATGGCAGCAACAACAAAAAACATATCCTCATTAAAAAGTATGGGCACCTTTCTTAAACTCGGAACTTGCTCCGAGTCCCTTTGTCATATAATGAATCGTGAGTTTAATAACCCCCTGGACATTGAGATGCGTGGCGCCATGCCTTTGGCAGGTGGCATCATGCAGCATGGTTACCAATGTGGGATGCTTTGGGGGACGGCCCTCGCTGCAGGCGCTGAAGCACATAAGCGATTTGGGCCGGGTCCAAAAGCTGAAACAGCAGCTATACTTGCAGCACAGAGGCTTGTCAAATCATTCCGCAACCTTACAAACGAAATAAACTGTCTGGAAATAACGGATCTCGATAACAATTCATCCACAATGAAAATGATTTATGTTTTTTTAATCAAAGGGGGTACCATTGGTTGCCTGAAAATGGCTGCCAAATTTGCCCCTATTGCCTATGATGAAATAGACACAGCCCTTTCTGACAACAATATTGACGTTCCGCCCTCCCCTGTCAGTTGTACTTCTCTGCTCGCAAAAAAGGCAGGGCTTACCGATATGCAAGTGACCATGGCAGCAGGGCTCGCAGGAGGTATTGGTCTTAGTGGAGGAGCTTGCGGAGCATTGGGAGCAGCCATATGGATATTAGCAATGAAATTGAATCAGGAAGGAAATAGTAAAATTAAATTTAAAGATCCCAGAGCCATGCAATTAATTGAAAAGTTCCTTCAGCAATCAGGCTATAAATTTGAATGTTCAGAAATTTGCGGAAAAACATTTAAGGATGTAAATGAACACGCATCTCACCTATGTGAAGGAAAATGCAATAAACTCATTGATTTACTTGCAACAGAATGCCAGTAATGAAAAGGAAGGTTAATAATTAAAGTGGAATTTCTATTTTAAATACCGTTTCCCCAGGCTTACTTTGGACAGATATTTTCCCTTTATGTTTTTCAATGATGTTATAACAAATAGAAAGCCCAAGTCCTGTTCCAACCCCCACACCCTTAGTGGTAAAACCAGGATCAAAAATATTCTCAATGTTGCCGGCAGGAATCCCTTTACCATTATCACTAATCCGGACTACAATATTCTCTGACTCAACCCGGGTTTTAATCGTGACCTTTCCTTTGTCTTTAATAGCCTGACTGGCATTTACCAGAAGATTCATAAATACCTGATTAAGTTGATTGGGATAACAATTAACCAGCGGCAGTTCACCATAATCACGCACAACTTCAATACGCCTTTTAAATTGATGGTGCACAAGCGTAAGGGTACTTTCCAGGCCCTCATGTATATCCGCATCTTGATTTTCAGCTTCATCAATACGGGAAAAATTCTTGAGACTCTTGACTATTTCAGAAATCCTGGAACATCCCTCACTAATTACATTCTGAGAATTTCCGACAACATTTAATAATTTCTGAATACTCCCATTTTCTTTAAGTTCATCTAACGATTCAATCGTTTCAAGAATACCCCGAACCTTCTCCATTCCTCGTTTTGCTACATCTGCCGAACTGTTGACCGCCCCAACCGGATTATTAATTTCGTGGGCGACCCCAGCTACCAAACTACCCAGTGAAGCCATTTTTTCAGACTGTACAAGTTGGCTCTGCGCTTCAAGTAAATTACGTCTGGCTTCTTCAACTTTAAAAAAGGCCTCTTTTTGTGGAGATATATCATACAAGCCCCCCACAATAACCCTTTCGTCATAAAGTTTCGTAAGCACCAGAGAAATCACTGTCCACAAAAAACCACCCGATTTTTTTTTCAGTTTGAGCTCAAAATTATTTACAATACCATTCTCGGTTAATGACTGAATTAAAGCGTCCCGCTCTGCGGGGTCATAATAAAAATCAGTTGTTTGACGACCAATAACTTCATCCTTTTGATATCCTGCCATATCACCAAGATTATTATTGGCGTAGATTATCTTCCCATCTTCCAGTCGGCTTATAAGAAGAGATATGGGAGAAGCTTCTACTATAGTATGTAATTGTTCATCCGCTTTCAAAAAAGTAGTAATATCCGAAAACCCCCATACATTCCCCTTACATTTTTCATCATGGAAATCAACTGGGGTTGTAAATACATTAATGATACGTCTCACCGGTTTCAGGGCAAGCAGGCGGTATTCCGAGTGCATAATATTTTCAAAATCGTGTAGACGTTCGGTATGAGTGAGCTCAGATTTGTGCTTAAGGACCTTATGAAACAAATCTCTATCTTCAAAACAGTCTTCTATCCGGTCAACAAAATAATTGAAATCTTTACCGATAATTTCTGAAGAATCAAGATTAAAATAAGCCTTTGTATTCTTATTAACTTCAACGATTTTCTGATTTCCATCAACTAGTAAAAGTACCCCGCGAGAGGTGTCGAGTATTGACTGAAGCTGCCCGGCGGTAATTTTAAGATGCTGCACCAGCTTTTCCTGTTCCTGGGCTTTTTCTACCAGTTCCCGGTTAACATCTCTCAGAGTCTCGGTTAAGTCTTTGTTCTGCTTACGCATTTCCTCAAACTCAATGGCTCGTCTCACAGAAGTAATGAGCCGCTGCTTTTCAACAGGCTTTACCAGATAATCAAAGGCCCCCTGTTTCATGCATTCCACAGCTGTTTCGATTTCATTAATAGCGGTAAGCATAATCACGGGAAGATCAGGATAGGAATTAACAATCTGTGGCAGGAGATCAACACCATTTAAAAAGGGCATGAGGTTATCAAGAACTATGGCGCTGGCTTTTTTTTCTTCAAGCAAGCCCATCACCTCTCTACTATCCTGGCATTTTATCACATTATTTATACCAGAAGACCGTAGTGAAAAAGAAGCACTCTGCAAATATTCCTGCTCATCATCCACTAATAAAACAGGCTTTTCCGGGTATTTTTTGATTTCCATATTCAGGTATAACCTCTTTTCACAAACAGTTTATGTATTAATATAGACATTTTTTAAACTATCAAAATAATAAGTCATTATTGAATAATTATATTCTTTAATAAACAAACCTCTAACCATTTACCATGAAGCACTTAAATAAAAAACGATTAAAATCATCTTTTCTGGAATAAACTTACCATTGCCTTTGTCTAAATGTTGAAAGGAAAAATTCAGTGACTGATAATGAGTTGGTGATTGCCGCCAAAAATGGTGATAAAAAGGCATTTAGGGATATTGTGCACAAGTTTCAAGGCCGCATTGCCTCTACCGTTATTGGTATGCTCGGAAAAACAGCAGAAGCTGAAGACGTAGGACAGGAGACTTTTATACGATTTTACAAATCAATGGAGAATTTCAGGGGAGAAGCAAATATCGGGACTTATCTGACCAGAATTGCAATTAACCTGAGCTTGAACGAGATAAAGAAACGTAAAAGAATTTTTTCACTGTTTTCAAATTATCAGGAAGAAGAAACACTGAACTCAGTAAACAGCTTATCAAAAGACGAAGGTGAAGAGGATAAAAAAATGGTACAGCAGGCAATCTTACAGCTCAAACCCGATTATCGGTCAGTTGTGGTCCTGCGATTAATTGATGGCTATTCCAGTCAGGAGACAGCAGATATATTAAAAATTCCTCTGGGAACAGTCTTATCTCGCTTAGCGAGAGCACAAAAAAAGCTTAAAAATGTATTAATTAAACAAATGGGAGTGGAATATGCAGAATAGGGCACGCATACTTCTCTATGAATCTTTCGACCGCGAGTTGAACGATTCAGAGCATAAAGAACTAGAACAAAATCTGGTGGTTAATGATGAACTGCGACGGGAACAGCAGGATTTACAAAAACTACGTGAAAAAATTAAAAACGCAAAAACTCCCTCTTTTAATCCATTTTTCGTAGAACAAACCATGGATAAGCTCTTTTCTTCAGTGACTCAGTCAAGAGCTTTCAACTGGTTTGATTCCCTTTTTAGTTCATTTTGGCGCGTTGGTGTCGCAGCAGCAGCAGCCTGCCTTATTCTTGTAGTCCTTAATCTGAAAAATGTAAGCATCAATCAGAATACTCAACAAGTAAGCACCAATAACGAGTCTCTGGAAGAAATGTTCGAACAGGTTTCACTGCAAATGGTGGAGGATGAATTATGAATGTTCAATTAAAATCATACCTTATTATTATTATCACCCTTGTTGTAGGCATGGTTATAGGCGCTATGGGCTACCGCGCTGTTTTACGGCACGGACAAGAAAATGCAATAGGTCATATGTTTCCTGGCGGTCCGGGTGGACCTGGCATGAATTGCCCTCCAGGGGGGCCTCCAATGGGACGTTTTTCCGGTAAAAAATTTGACAAACACGAAGAGAAAATTAAAAACCGTATGCGTATGCATTTAGATCTCAGCGACAGCCAATGGACACAAATGGAGCCGATTATAGACAGCCAGATAGCCCAGTTCAGAGGCAACATGGACAAGCATCGCAGACAGATAAGGGCCATGGTTGATTCCATCGAGCTAAAAGTAAGCCCTATGCTTACCACACAACAAGTGCAGAAATTTAAAGAAATAAAAGCTCGCCGGGTACGGGGTCCTGATTTCAGACGAGGGGAGCATAAACACAAAAGGGATTGTAATTTTAGAAAATAGCCCTTCATACTACAGGGAATAGAAGACATAGACCAGGCAAAATTGACTCATTTTGCCTGGTCTTTTTTGATGGGGTATAGATCTGAGTATTACTGAACCACTATGCACTGAAAGTGCATAGGTTCGGAAGATGAATGAAATTCATTTATAAACAGCCACCCGATGATAATTGTTGAATTATGAATATCGATTAACGAATGTTGATTTTAGAAGTAATAATAGTGCTTTAGGAACTTCAAAATACGGCAATGCCGTCTAACTTGTAACTTCGTACATCTCAAATCGTTATTCGTTAATCGTCATTCAAATACATGCAAAAATTAATAGAAGCTAAGGTCTTGCACTAAAGTGCATAGTTTTATACTCAAAGAGTATAAGTTTCATTGAACATTATGCATATTCCACATTCATACTGTTCAATTCAGCTTTAACTAGCGAATGAGACCAATAAACGCCTAACCCTCATACCTCTCCTCATTACTTTGGTCGTCTCTCTATCAAATTGAATGTATTTTATTAATAAGTAATTTTTTGGAATAAATATTGGATTCGACAGGTCTAAGCTGTATAATCAACATAAACGAAGGAGAAGCAACATGATGAAAATATTTATAACCCTGATAAGTGCTTCAATACTGGTATTAACCGGTTGTATGACTGAAGACCAAAACACCCAGGGTGGTGATGACAATTCGAACATTTCTTTAATGGGCAAAACTACTGAAGAAGATGGTGATGCAGCCACTCCTGAGTTTTGTAAGTTCCGTGGAATGAAGCCAGGTAGGGGTCACTTTCATATGCTTCTAAGTGTACTAGACTTAACTGATGACCAAATGGCCCAAATCCGTGAAAAAATGCAAGCAAAACGGAAAAGTAACCGCGAAGACTGTGCTAAAATGAAAGACCTTTCTTTTGAGGAACATAAAGCTCTTAAAGAGGGGCGCAGAAAAGAAATGATTGAGGAAATATCAGACATCCTCACTCCATCTCAGCTTGCCCTGCTCCAGAAAATTGATGAGCAACTAACAGCGGGAGAGGCTCCGGATGAATTTGTTAATTTCCATTTGGCAAAAATGACATCTCATCTTGAACTTACCGAAGCACAACAAGAGTCGATTAAACCCATAATCAAAAATGCCATAGAAAAAAGACTTGCAGCATTTAAAACTGCTACCAGTAAAGACGAAATTAAAGATGCAATGGAATCAATCAGAGAAGAGAAACGCGACGCTCTTAAAGCAATCCTTACTGAAGAACAGCTCGCTACGCTTGAACAGTTTCATGCTGGCAAAAAAGGCCCGGGACCAATGTGTGACCGCATGGGTAAAGGAAAAAAACATGGTAAAGGATTCTGTAACAAAATGAAAAAAAGAGGAGAATAGGCAAAAAGCATTTTCCTAACTATCAGTTTCTGAAATATTATAGCTAATTGGGGTAAAATACCCCGATTAGCTTTTTTTATTGTATCTGAAACGACTTTTCCCAAATATTAAATTGCTTTCCTGGGAAACAATTGGATACAATAGGCTATCGACTATGGTAAATAGAAAAAAATTAGGGATAGTAGGAGCAAAAGTCCTGTTGGTTGATGACTCGGATGTCACCCTCCATGTTATCAAAAGCTATTTGACTCATCATGGCTATTCTGTAATTACTGCATCTTCAGGAAAACTAGCCATAGAACTTGCAGGCAAAGAATCGCCTGATTGTATTGTTCTTGATCTGATGATGCCTGATATGCAAGGCGACGAAGTAACGAGGCGCCTCAAAGCAGATAAAGAACTACAATACATTCCTGTAATTATGCTTACCGCTAAAAGTGATCGGGAAACCATTATTAATTGTCTAAACAGTGGGGCCAATGATTTCATAACAAAAGGTTATGATCCAAGGGTATTATTGGAGCGTGTAAATGGACAGGTCCGCATGGGCAAGCTTCAAAAGGAGCTACAAAAAATTAACGCTGTTAAAGACCGGTTTCTCCGCATGGCTTCCCATGATATCAGAAATTCTATCAGCTGTATAAAATTATTGACAGGGAGCGTTATCGATGGATTAGAAGGGCCTGTTTCTGAAGACCAAATGGATGTAATGAACAGGATCCAACACCAGACCAACACGATGCTTAATCTGCTTAATGATATTCTCGATGTGAGTGTTATTACTTCTGGTGAATTAAAAATAAAACCCAAACCACACTCTATTGCCGATGTACTTAAAGAAGCATTTGAAGGTTTCGTACCTGCTGCAAAAGCAAAAAGTATTACCCTAAACTGGGCTGTCCCTGACAATATTTCTCCTGTGACTTTTGACTACAACCGGATTATGGAAGTAACAGCCAACCTTCTCTCCAATGCTGTCAAATACTGTAAACCCGGTGAACAAGTCGAGCTCGGCGCCAAAGCCATGGAAGAAGAAGTCCAGGTATGGGTAAAAGATAACGGCCAGGGTATTAAAGAAGAAGAACTTCCCAGCCTCTTCAATAGCTTTGAGCGACTATCCAGTAAACCTACCGGACATGAAAAAAGCACCGGTCTCGGGCTCTCCATTGCCAAACAGATAATGGATCTGCACAAAGGGAAAATATGGGCCCACAGCGAATACGGCGAAGGGGCCACTTTTATCTTCAGTCTGTCGATTTAGCTACAGAAATATAAAACCCATAAACAGCATAAACTATTCTTCTGTTTCTATATGGCTTTTAATCAAGCTCTTATCAAAAACATTTTTCGCCTTATGTTTCAAATCCAAAGCAAAACCATCCTCTTTTTCTAACGCAACTTCTATAGCATTCAGAATATCATAATAAAGGTCCCAACCTGATTTTTCACTTTCGTACTGCTGTTTCAAAGAAACAGATGTTACATCCTTAAAGAGAGATGATAAGCGGTCAATTCCTGTTTCAAACAGTAGGGAAGCTTTGTCTGGTGAAATCATAAAATTCTCAGCCAGAGAAGATGCGAAACGTAAGTATATCAACGTTTTTGGAATAGAGGTTATAAAACTTCCGGTGAAAGGGTTGGTGATTTCTTTAGTTTTTTTAAACGGCCAAGGGAGAGCATTGGCATAATATGAAAAATAGAGTATCCGATATAAGTCCCCTATCTGCCGGCCCAGTTCAGCTGCTTTAATTGCTTCTCCTGCGAAAGCCTCTTTATCATGACGCATAATAAGCCCATCTTCATGTAAGTAACGTAAATTAATATCACCCGCCTGATAGAGAACTGACATGATATAACATTGATCTTCGGCCCGGCCAATAAAGCTGGGAGTAAAGGGACGGTATTTTCTAAGACTATCCACCAGTATCCCATTCGTTCCACCCGTCACATGTATCCGTTGCAAACAATGTTCAATGCCATCGGGCACTTCGCCATGCTGGTAACGGGTCATGAGCTCTGCTTCAGTAGAAAAAGCCATGGGTTGTTTGCTAAAAAAGAAACAATTCTCAAGCCCTGAAACCGAAGAAGGAAAGGTCACATCAGGCGTAAAAAGAGACTTTCCAATATCCTTCTCATTTACCAGGGCACCGGCAATCATCCCAAGCTCCACCTTGTTTCCATCCGAATCCTTACCCTGGGCACCCCAAAGCGTTGTTTTAAAATGTTCAAAAGCAGACCTCCCGGATTGGGCCACAAGTTTATCCTGGGGAAACACCTGATCTAAGTCAATTTTAAAAGTCCCTTTAAGTGCTGGATTTATAAGAACTTTCCATAATGCACTTATTGCTTTTAAAAAGCTGTAATGGCGTCCATATTCCCCATCCACACCAAATACCTTTTCTAAGACCTCAATTTCTCCACGAAGATCATAATGTGCACAAGCAGGAATCAACACTTCATTGATAAGTTGCTTTGTTTCTTCTTCGGTGAAAACATAGATGTCCAGGCCGGGTGTGGGAGTTGCTTTGGCAAATTCTTCTTCAAGATAATCTTTAGCCAGGGTATGCAGACCCTTATGGGTTACCGATACACTTAATACACAAGGTACCCGTTCCTCTTCTTTAATGTTACCACGCGTTTTTTCAAACTCCACCGTATCATTAAGGCCCTGCATTCCATAGATTGCTTCATTTGCAGATACCGATGTCCCTATCTGGATTGGATGATCATACCAAAAGCTCTGTTCCTCTTTCATAACTTTCCGGAGTTTATCACGTACTTTATCAGAAACCGGAAGAGTTTCAAGGGTTTCAGACACATGTGGAAGACCAAGAAGGATGTTTGAGGTAAATAACAATTCATCTGCAACAGAGGTTACCGGTGAGCTGTTTGGTGTAGTAACCCGTACCACACGTTTTTTTCGGAAACGTTCAATATTACTGGAGCTTTGATCAGCTGAGAATACAGCCTCCGGATGAAAAACACTCCAGAGTTTTTCCCTCAAGGTATGTTCATCATCAATATGACTAATCTCCTGTGATATTTTGCTCAGCGTATCAGCGAAGTCCTTATCAGTTTCAATAGCAGTCTTAAATTCATCATGAATTGAAGTGAGTGCATTAAGATAAAATTGTGAACTCTCCTGCCAGGCAGTATTAGCCTCTTTTTCTCGCAAATAGTTTAGAGCAACCTTATACAAATGATGACTATCACCAGCAAGACCAATAAAAAAAGCAGCGTTCAGATTTTTCATAATACCTGCGTCAGTGACGTTTTCAGGATCAAACTGTTTTTCTATTCGAACAGTAGCTTTTGTATCCAAACGGAACCCAGTATTAATAATCTTATGAAAAATATTTTTATATTCCTGCATCTTATAAAACGTCCTTTACCATAAAAATTAACCAATCTGTGTATCTTTTAATGTAATCAGGATAGAAAACCCGGTCAAGAAAACGGATAGCCATAATTTATATATACAATTATTAAAATAGAAAGAGAACCTTTGCCCTCTACCGTTTTATGAAAGAATTGACAATTGTTTCTCTGGAGAATGCGCATCAGAATAGGATAGTAATGTATACTTTCCCAAAAAACCACACAAACGATTCATGGGCGGGTCAGTTTACCCAACCATACTCATATGCGTACCTCTGTCGACTCTGGATAAGCCAGCCTTCCATAGCATGTGCTATGTGCGGAGGGAAGGCCAGAGTGACGGGTTACTTAAATGCTCTCATTATTTTCGCTGGTAGGGTTTCCTGGAAAATTTCTTTTCGGGTTTTGGTATTGACGTGCAGTTAGCGTTGTCTGCTACCTTAACCGTTTGTGATTTAGAGCGCTTGTGCTTTTTTTTCGGTGAGGTAGAAACAACCATGGACACATTTTTTTCACTTGCAGACATAAAGGGATGGTCACTCACAACCGGTATATTCTGATGAATAAGTTTCTGGATATCCTTTAAATAGGCTCTTTCTTCTTCACTACAAAACGAAAGTGCCATGCCACTGGCATTAGCCCTACCTGTACGACCGATACGATGCACATATGTTTCAGGAAGATTGGGTAAATCATAATTTACCACGAGAGATAGTTCTTCGATATCGATACCACGAGCCGCAATATCTGTGGCTACCAGTATACCGGAGCGTCCAGATTTAAAATTTTTAAGTGCCCGTTGCCGAGCGCCCTGGGATTTATTCCCATGAATAGCGTCAGCTTGTATTCCTGATCTTCCCAGCAACCGGACTATACGGTCAGCTCCATGTTTAGTGCGGGAAAAAATAAGTACAGAATCTACGGGATCTGTTTTTAATAAATGGACAAGCAATTTGGTTTTCTCAGGCTTATTTACATAAAACACCGATTGTTCCACTTTTTCTGCAGTAGTCTGCTCAGGTTTTATCATTACTTTTTCCGGGTTACCCAGAATTTTACGTGACAGCTCAATAATGGTTGGAGCCATTGTCGCAGAAAAAAACAGGGACTGCCGTTTTGAAGGAAGCTTAGCAAGAACTTTGCGGATATCATGAATAAATCCCATATCCAGCATCCGGTCAGCTTCATCAAGTACGAAATATTGGATATCTTTTAAGGAGATTATCCCCTGGTTCATAAGATCAAGTAAACGGCCTGGAGTAGCAATTAACACATCCACTCCCTTGCGTAATATTTGTACCTGAGCACCCTGCTTTACACCGCCAAAAATAACCGTGTTTTTGATGTCGGTATATTTTCCGTAGCAGTCAAAACTCTGAGCTATCTGAATGGCAAGTTCCCGTGTAGGGGTCACAATAAGAGATTTTATTTTACGTGGGCCTTTTGAGTTTTGTTTACCGAGATGAAGATGTTGTAGAATAGGAATCGCAAAAGCAGCGGTTTTACCTGTGCCGGTCTGGGCACATCCAAGCAGGTCCTTACCGCGAAGCAGTATGGGAATCGATTGTTCCTGAATGGGAGATGGTTGGGTATATCCCTGTTCCTGAAGAGCTTTCAGGACGGGCGGAATTATATTTAAATCATTAAAATTCATATTTGATATATTTTTTTGGGGATAAAGAATTATTTTTTTGCTAACGCAAGCTGTTGATTATCAACAAGTAGCTTAAATTTATACCATTGGCACTCTATTTGCAAGGAATAAAAAAAATGAAAATAAATTCATTTTTTAGCCACCGGCACGTTTCGCACTAAAACCGCGTTTTTTAAGCTCAAACACCAGTATATCTCTGTGATCACCCTGAATTTCTATCATAGCAGATTTAACCGTGCCACCGGTTCCGCAACGCTGTTTGAGCTCTTTTGCTAATTCTTTTAGTTCTTCCCGACCCAATGGAAGCCCGGTTATAACCGTAACACCTTTGCCTTTTCGCCCTTTTACTTCTCTCCCTACCCTGACATTCCCATCACCTTTTTGAAACGCAGATGCATTATTCCCTTTACAGCTACACTGGCCAGAAGGCTTGTTGCAACGGGGGCACATACGTCCCTGTCCGGTGGAATACACTAAATGATTCACAACAGCCGTTCCAACTCTTTAGCCACCATATGTTCATCATTTGTCCACTCAGATACATTATCAAAAACCGCTTTAACACCAGGGGTACAGTTTGCACTTGCAATACCTTTACCCGCAAATCTTAACATTTCCAGATCATTCTCTGCGTCTCCCATAGTAACCAGATTAGCAACAGGAATGTTTTTTAATTTGCACCATTTTTCAAGAGCAGTTGCTTTGGAAACACCCGTTGGTATAAACTCAGTATACTCAGGCTCAGACTTAACCACGGTACATCTTCCTTGAAAAAAATCTTCAAACCCGGGAAAATGGGCCTCTCTGATTTCATAGGAACAGATACTAAGCAGCTTGGTAATGTTATCGACAGGTAGAGGTTCGAGGTTGTTGTAATAATCAGCAAAAACAGAGCTGGTTGCTTTTGAATAAAAACCCGCCCATTCATAATCTCCATCAGGATGATAGCCATACAAAACATCATCGCGATACACATTCAGGAATAACTTTTTTTCCTGACATAAGCGATATACATCTTTAACCACTTCTGTATCTAAGGTTTCTGCAATGAGGGGATTCCAACTACCATTTTGTTGTTCCAGCAAGCGGGCTCCATTATAACTTACAATAGAGCAAGGAAATGGAAATTGGGCTACTTTGGGGTATACCGTAGGAGACATCCGCCCTGTGGCAATAATGATTTCCACCCCTTTGTCATGGGCATTCTGCAGGGCCTGAAGATTAGTCTCAGAAATTTCTTTCTGTGAATTTAACAGGGTTCCGTCTAAGTCCATAGCCAGGGCTTGAAGAGTAAAGTGCTGTTCAGTCATATATAAATCGCTTTAAGGTTAATACAAACTCTACCTTAACAATCCTGTCCTATTTTTTCAACTGAGAAATTTTGCCATCTCGCGAAAGCAGCATGGCAATGGGAAGGGTCTTTGGAAAGTGTGATAATACTATCATAGCTATAACCATAATAGGCACGCAAAGTATCATGCCCGCAACGCCCCACAGTGATCCCCAGAGAGTAAGGGAAAGTAATATCGCCAAAGGACTTAGATTAAGTTTATTCCCCATGAGTCTGGGTTCAAGTACACTTCCAATCAAGAACTGGACAGTAACCAGGCCCCCGGTAATAATAAAAAAAGGATAAAAATAAGGGAATTGCACCAGTGCAAGTACGGCTGGAAAAATTGTAGCCACTATAGAACCCACCGTGGGGATATAGTTAAATACAAAAATCATTATGGCCCAGAATTCGGCAAAATCAAGCCCCACAGCTGAAAGCAGGATATAGCTGAGAATTGCAGTCGTCGCACTGGTAATCGTTTTTATACCAATATACAGGCGCGTATCAGAATCAATTTTCCTGATAATATCAAAAATATCTTTTCCTTTTTCAGAGCTTGCAACAAAGACATTGAGTTTATTGGAAATACTTTTTTGTTCCAGGAATAAAAAAATCAGATAAATAAAAATAATTCCCGCATTCCCCATCATACCCGTAAGGGCTTTGGCAAACTGAGAAAGAATTGCACCGATTTTAAGGTTTCCCATTATTTGCCGAAAGGTAATAGGCTCTTCCAGATGTAATAGATTGAATATTTGCCCAAAAACTTTCATAAGGTTCTTTTGATATTCGGGGGCCAGTTTAACCACATCAGAAATATTATCAGTAATCAGCTGAATAAGAACAGTAATTACAACAAAAATAGATATGATTGAAAGAATAAAGCTTACCGAAGCGGGAAGTTTGAACTTCCCAAGAGGTATTTTTTTATACACTTCAGTAAGTACATTGATGAGATACCAGATAAATACTGCCAGTACAAAAGGTATTAAAAGTTTTTTACCGATATACAACAGGCCCATTAAAATGACCCCGGTAATTAAAACATTAAGATAAGATTGGCTTTTCATAGTTCACCCTTGAATATAATTTAACTAATATATAATAATCAGTCAGACATCTCCTCAAACGCTTTTAGCTTCCATAAAAGAACCGGCCCAAAAAACAAATCACCAAATAAAGCAACCAATACCGCTACACCTGAAAGCAGGCCGTAATTGATAAGAATATGAGTGTTTGAAAAAAGGAAAATACAGAAACCGGCAATTAAGCAGGCCGAAGTAAAACAAAGCGCCGGTCCAACCTTTCGGTGTGTGCTAACCAGGGCCCGGGTTCCATCCTGAAGGGTGGCCTGTTCATGTTTATAATGAAAAAAGTAATGAATAGTATCATCCACAACAATGCCTATTGCAATGGAGGCAATGATGGACGTCGCCACATCCAGAGTAAAGCCCGCATAACCCATAAAGCCAAGTAGAAATACAATGGGGAATACATTGGGGATAATACTGATAAGTCCACCTTTTATACCAAATAAAAAACACAATGTTATAAGGATAACACAAAATGCTAATCCGATACTTTTTATCTCGGTTTCCACAATCCGGAGCGTGGTTTCATATATAAGATTATCAAAACCGGTTATCTCATACTTATACTCTGAGAAGTGAGTTTCCATGTAGGTATGCATAGTTCCGAGAAGACTCTCCCTTTCATGCTGTTTCATCTGGCGGGTCTGTACAGCGATTCTTGTTTCACTATAATCGGTGGTTACATAATTTTCCAACTCCTCACCGCCAGACATTTCGTACAATAATAGACTCTGGGCTACGGCTTCTCTTGAGTTGGGAATGCAAAACCAATCTGCACTGTCACTATGGAGTGCCCGGTAAATAAGCTTGACATAATCTACAATCGAATGAGACATGGAAACCTGAGGATGCTTTCTGCAGATATTTTGTAAAGCATCAATTTTCCTGAGATTTTCAGGATCTTTAAAATCATCCACATTTCCATGAATAACAATTTCAGAACTTGATATCCCGGTGAGATTGGTATCTAAAAATTCAGCATCCCTGCGAAGCACACTTTCTTTGGTTAAATAATTAACCATGGAGCTTTCCACTTTGATAAAGGGAATTCCACATGCCATTATTGCCATAAGCAGAAACCCGGCAATCAGTATTTTTTTAGGGTGACGAACATCAAACCGACCAATGGCTGTAAGAATTGTTTCAAGAAAACCCGCCTTTTGTTCACGGCCCACTTTAGGTTTCTTTTGTTGCATCAACCCCACCGGTACCAGTATCAGAGAAATAACAAAAGCACTCATAATACCAAAAGAGGCAAATAATCCCATATCTCTTATCACCGGAAGCGGGCTGATTCCAAGACTGCTGAACCCCAGGGCCGTAGTAAAAGAGGTGAAAAAGCATGCCTTTCCGGCCTTTCTAAAGGTTTCACGAAGAGCAGTATGTTTATCGCCTGATATGCGGATTGCGATTTGAAAGTGACTGATAAGATGAATCGTATTAGCAACTCCCATTACGGTTATGAGCGCAAATAACGTGGTGGATACCGGACTAATCGGCGAATCAAAAAAGGCCTTTAAGGCAAGGGTCCAGATAAGAGCGAAAACTACTGATAGCACCGGAAACAAAACATGATAAAATGAGCGAAAAAGTAAAAACAGTAAAATCGCACTGAACAAAAGAGAAAGGGGGAAAAACGTATGCATATCCTGGTCAATAATCTGGGCTACATCCACGTCTGTTACAATATTTCCTCCAAGATGAAATTGTTTGCCTGTTGTAACCGTCTCATCATTCAATACATTTCTGATATTGTTAACGGTATTGGAAGCAAAAATATTGGCAGCGGAATAATCTTCAGGCTTTACCTTGAGTTCCAGAATTATCCCGATGGAACTTTTGTCCCCCGAAGCATAATTTTTCCCAATTAAAGTCCCATGCATTAAATGATTTATATCAATTCTTTGAGTAAGCAGGCCCCTGCCTATTGAGTCAGATGAATAATACTCATTATTAACAAGGGAACTAATCTCCAGCCCGTATTCACTCCCCCTGATATCATCCACCGTAGTAATACTGGTGATATCTTTTACCTGGGGAATTTTATCCAGTTTATCGCAAAGTCTTTTAAGATATGTCAGTTCATTTCCAGAAAGAGGAGCATCAGACTGATAACCTATTACCGCTGTCGCACTGGATGAAAAATTTTCCTGAAAATATCGATAAGCCACGAGAATGGGGTCATTCTTTGAAAACCACATGCCCTCGTTTTCTTCAATACGAAGCTGCGGCATGCTGAACCAGGCCAGGAAAGTAACTGCAAACACAACCAGCGTAAGCGACCAACGGTATTTAGTAATTAAGAGGCCTGTGCGTTCCATAAAAAAGCCCAGAATTTCAGACTATTCCCCTCAATTGAAAGTAGTGATTTTCACTTTCCCACCCAACTGTATTTTTAAGCATAACCACTAATTTTCTATACATCGTACACTAACCGCGCTATTTTTAAAATTATACATCAGACCGACATCATCATTTTCCGATGAAAAAATTTTTGTCCATGCGTATTGTTGATCATATTCATTTTCAGTAGCTGTCCAGAAATTTCCACTGACACCAAATTGATCCTGAGTACCACCGTTAAAACGGAACCCCACAGGCTGTACAGAGAAACCATACTCATTAGTACCATTAAAATTAATCCCATCATCATCGAAACCATAAAAAACGGCTACTTTAAGTTTTTTACCAGCCACGGAAGTACCTCCAACAGCATTTTCAATAACAGTCCACTCGGTATCACTTGGCAAATGCCAGCCAGTGGGACACACCCCTTGAACACCACTTGGTTCGGACGAGCTTGACGAATCATTTTCCATAGCGGCATACCAGTTATAAAACACACCATACGAATTATAAATTGGATCTTCTTTCGCATTCTGAATTTGCTCATTTTCCGTACTGCCAAAAGGCGAGAAAAAGTATATATAATAATACTTACCATTTTCATCATTTTCCGAACCATCGCTGATATTATCAACTTGTGGCAAATAAGCTAGATTTTGTGCCATCCATGTCTGTGAACCAATATTTACACATTTATATGCCATACTATCTCTATCATCAATAAAGAAACCCCTTTCGCAAAAGGAAGAAGGTTTAGGAGGTGTTACAAAATTTCCGGTAGCCGCTGCACTATCGCCATACCGGTCATATACTATTAATTCCCAGGAAAAAGTTTTAGAGCTTTCGATCCGATATGTTATCAGCTCATCAATTGAGCCTGTATAGGCATCTAACCAAGGGAACTCATAACCTTCAGAAAGTGTATACAATTTAAAAACCAACGAATCATCCGGCAGATCCAAGTCACTGGCATTACATATAAATTTAATGGTTCCCAACTCTTCTTGTCCAAGATACTCAAACCAACGTATCGTATCATCATTTAAAGGATACGTTACTTCCAAAATAGGTGGCCTATTGAATCGTATACTAAAAGTATCCATAGAAATATTGTTATCATCATCTATAGCTCCCCACACAACAGGAAGTAGCCCTCCCTCCACAAGTGAAAAGTCATGTTCAGGCAAGTCTGTACTGTCATCCCAGCCATCTGTTCCCAAATCCCAAACATATTTTTTTATAGAACCGTTATCATTAGAATCAACGGCAGAAACTAAAACTGTCACCGTATCGTTCTTAGAAACAATCGTGTCAGGCTCAGGAAATAATATTGGCATTCCTAGATTAACATATATTACAACCGAATCATAACTTGCCATGTTATCATCATCTCGAACACTGAGAATAACCATATACGTTCCCGCTACGTCATAATTGCATTTCACAATAGAATCATTTCCAATACTATCCCAGCCCCCGTTACCGTCAAAATCCCAAAAATATTTTTCAACAACCCCATCACTATCTGAGGCACTAACCATAAAAGTGAGGGTATCGAAAACATTAACAACTGTATCCACTATAATGGCATTTATGACAGGTGCACTGTTCCATACATTGACAAATATACTATCAACAGACTCATTACCATCATCATCACGTACATAAAAAACTGTTCTATAAAGGTCTGCATGCGAATAACGATGTACTATAGAGTCGTAAGTAGCAGATGAGTCATCATATAACCCATCTCCATTAAAATCCCACTTATACATATCTATAGTCCCAAAGTTCTGTTCTACTGAACCAAAAAAAGTGATTTCGCTGTTTATCCGTACACTGGTATCCCGGCCAGCATCCACAATTGGGGCATCTTTATAAACTGTTATGATTACGGAATTTTCCAGTGAAAAAATAGAATCATCATCCCTCACTTTTACCAATATCTGATACACCCCTGAATCGGAAAAGACAGTGTTAATCTGACCTGCTTTTGTAGTATCTATGGCCTCCCCCTCATTCAGTGCCCAGTAATACAAAACAACAGTTCCATTATCATCTATACCTGTTGCCGTTATAGTAATAGTATCATGAATTGAAACGACCGTATCCTTCATAACTTGTACGGTTGGAGGAGACGCTATTACCGTAATTATTACCTTATCCGATCTTGAATATATACCATCTTCATCGCGAATTTTAACCCTCACCGTAAAAACACCTGAATCTGGAAACAACGTTTTTATAGCACCACTAACTGTGGAGTCAGAATACTGATTACCATTCAAAGCCCATAAATATTTTTCAACTTTTCCATTAGAGTCATATCCCACAGCTGTTATAAGCACAGAATCTTTGATACAAACAATTATGTTTTCCATAGCTGTAACTGAAGGAGCACTGGTTAATACTGTTATATTGACCATATCAGGTACAGAATAGACACCATCATCATCCCTCACTTTTACCAGAATGGTATGAATGCCCGAATCGGTAAACGTTGTTTTTATTAAGCCTTCGTTAGTGGAATCATTGAATGTTAGGCCATCAAGGGCCCAATAATATTTTTCTATGTTCCCGTTGCTATCCCGGCCTGCCGCAAATATTTCAACAGTATCATTAATTGATACACCGAAATCATCCATCCCCTTCACCGTCGGGGGATATTCCAGCACATTTAATAAAAGTGTATCAACAGTCGAAAAGACATCATTATGATCACGTACCTTAACCAGAATAGTCCGGAGGCCAGGAGTACTAAATAAAACCCGTATATGTGGCAAATCGGTAGAATCTTTAAAGCCAGTCCCATCAAGGGCCCAGTAATACTTTTCAATACTTCCATCAACAGTATCGCCTGTTGAGGCACTTGCCATTACTAATAATTCATCGTTGACCGCAACTCCAGCATCTCCCATTATATTTACCGTAGGAGGATTCCATGATTCTCCCTTGGGATCTCTGGGGTTATCCCAGTCCGTATCAGCAATCTTTTCACAGCTCCAAAAAGTCATCAGAAGAAATGAGAAGCACACCAAAAATTTTATATTCTGTATCATTTTAAAAAACAAAAGTCACTCCACAAAGAAGCCCCATACCACCTGTTGCCCCAAGGAACAGTAAACTTCGATATTGCGACTCTTCCGAATCTTTTTTCTTTTGAGTATATAAAGCTTGATAGGTATCAAAATCCGAATAGGCATTATCATACTGGTTTTTATAATTATTAGCCGCTCGTACCTCATCCTGAGAATGGGTATAATAATAATAGGAGAGTCCAGCACCAATAACAGCCATCGCTCCGGTAGCTATCTTTGCTGTCAGGTGGGCAATCCTTTTTGTTTTTTTTAACTGCAGCGCTCGTTGTTTTTTCAGAGCATCCTTGCGCAATTGTTCTTGTTCCAACCTTTTATAATATGCATCCGAATGTTTCAACTCAAAATGAACGTCCATACTTTTGTTGTTTTTTGTTTCTATCGTCTGTTCCTGTGAGTTATAATCTGCCAGGCTGGCTGTAAAGCGGTGAGACCCCAACGGCAAGCGCGTCGTAAAAGGAGTAATGCCCAGCTGCGTAGTGCCAAGAGAAACCGAGACCTGCAAACGGTTCTTATACTCATTTTCCTGGGCCTGAAAATGGAACAGAGTTCCTTCTTCCAGTGTACAATGCTCACTTTCTGTCTTCCCAATATCAATATTGATTTTTTTAGTCAAAGAGAGATATCCTTCTTTTTTACAAGTAATCCTATGGTTTCCAATGGATAGCTTCTGCAAAAAAACCGGAGCATTTCCCATCTTCACTCCGTCAAGGTACACTTCCGCTCCTACTGGTTTTGAAAATAGTTTCAGGTCTCCACTCCCTTTTTGTAGGGGAAGGTCTACTTTCACCAAACCCTTATTTTGAATAAATAGCCTTTTTATCCCAAGTAGGCCGTCTTTAATAACCTTCACTTCGTGGTTTCCTGCCGGCATCCTGAGTAAGGTGACTGGCGTAGTTTTACCTTCTTGTAGAACATCATCAAAATAAATAAGAGCTCCAGAAGGCTTTGATTGAATAAAGAGATCTCCATGACCTGAATTTCCTACGCCTGTATTTTTTGGGGAGAGGTTTCGATCTGCTTCCAGACCTGCCAGTTTACGAGCAGCATTATGTAATGTAACTTTCATCACATCTTCAAGCCCACAATTATCACAATCCGCTATTACATTCTTTTCAATTTTCCCGGTCTCTACGTTTACCATCCTGATATCAGTAGAATAAATTTCCCCAACTCTATCGATACTGCCTGCAACAATAAACCGGACCCCTAACAGCTGCCCCACTTCAACCACACATTCCTGAGAAGTACAGCCTGATAACTGGAACTTCTGTTCTTTCAGGATGTCATCCATCTGATACCTCTCAATTACTGTGAATGTACTGGTCTGAAACAATTCAGAACGCAAACGGTTTGATAAACCTTTCAATTCTTCAACAGATACCCCATTTCCTTCCAAATTGACTACAGCAATATTCCACTTTTCCGTCTGAGGCCAGGCGAGAGAAACCGTATAAATTATCAGTAAAATACCTACTAAACTATTGACCTTCACAAATTCACCTAAAAAACACTATGTTAGAATTAATTATCTCATTGGATGAAAAAATTACCAAAATATTCCACAAAATTAAATCTTAATGGAAAAATGTGGCTCACACACCATTATCCAGCAACTGCTGATTCAAACCAATAAAACGGGAGGACAGGGTGCTTATCATCCTCCCCACCCATGGGCTTATTTTATCAAGTTCTTTTTCGACTTCTGCTCTTCCAAGTATACGGATAGTAGTCTCTTCCAGCGCACGAGCTGAAGCAGTCCTTGAGCACTGAGAAAATATGGCAAGTTCCCCTACAATCTGGTTTTTTTCAAGTATAGCGAGAGCTTTATGTTTACCTTCATGCAGTTTCAATATTTCAACCCGACCGGATTCAATGATAAAAGCAAAGTCCCCCACATCCCCTTCACGAAAAATCACTTCTCCCGCTTTATAAGATCGACTGAAAAACGTCTGCCCGGAATCCATGAATTTTTTCATTATGGCTAGCACTTCACCACCATCCCTAAATCGGTTTGGGATGTTTTTTTTCATCATTTTCGCACAAATCATTGATAACATTCGTTGTACATCAGACCTTAACTTATGTACCATCGGTGGGTGTTTTTTTAGAATAATATTTTTCGCGTCCTCAAAATTTTTTGCTGGAAAAGGGTGTAGCCCCGTTAGCATCCGATAAAGAATAATACCTGCAGAAAAAATATCGGAAGCAGGGGTTAATTCTTCCCGCTTTTTAATAAAATGCTCCGGAGACATATACTGAAAAGTACCCAATATGAAATTTTTGTTTTCACTTTCCAGCACAGGTACATCCTGGTTACCCGCTTTTTTGCCAATATATTCCTGATAGGGCTTCACATCATAAAGTCTGGCACTCCCCCAGTCCATCACCACCACTTCACCGTAGTTTCCAATCATGATGTTTGCAGGCTTAAGATCAAGGTGAATGACTCCCTTGTGATGAGCATAAGCCAACGTCTCACAAATTTTAACAAAAATATCCAGGCTTGTTGCCACGGGTAAGGCCCGTCGCTTTCCCGTCTGAGGGTCTTTAAGCAGATCGTCAAGTGTCTGCCCTTCAACTAATTTCATAGTATAACAGGGAATACCCTCTTCATTCAAAAAGGTATCAAAGATAGAGGCCACACCTGGATGATCGAGGTAACTTATCAGTTTGGCTTCATTGATAAAGGTTTTTACCAGCAATTCATTATTAACATTTTTTTTCCGGAGTTCCTTTCCGGCAATCTGGCGATTGAGTGATGTATCAAAGATACTCTTAACTTTAGCCATCCCTCCAGCGCCCAGATCTTTTTGAAAAAGGTAGCGATTGGTGGTATCATATCGCTCATTGACAAAAGATTTTTCAGTCTTCTTTTTCTTCTCAAACAGATTCATCGCCTTCCTTTTTCATATCAATATGTTCCTTAAAAATAACAATAGAAAAAACAATTCTGGTTTATAATAAGATTCTTACCCAGGAAATTGATGAAAATCATCCATTTTTACCTGATTTCACATCATTCTACCTTCTTAGAGAAAAATAATTGCAACTATTTCCATATTCTAAGCAGTTATTAGTCTGAACAAAAGAGACCAGCTCCCCCCACCAAGGCCTCATTTTTTAGTGTAATCGCCCATTTTCATTTAATTGCACCAATTTGCTTGGTCTGGCCTGCTTTGGATACCTGTATTTCCCCTTTTCTCTTACCTAACCTTCACTCTCCTCTTACCCAGCAATGACCGAACTGTTACATCCAAAGAGAATAGAGACGCATTTCTTCTTGTCTAATCTGTATACGCCACAAAAGAGAAGACAAAGGCTTTTCAGGCAGAGCACAACAAAAACAACAAGGGAGACAAAAATGAAATCAATAAAACTCACAAATCAAAT
>JADFYW010000339.1 GCA_015232855.1 Fibrobacteria bacterium | reverse complement strand
CTGATATATGCCGTTCAGAAATAGAATGGGTATCCAGAGCATCCAGAGCACATTCAATCATCCGAGCGTTGAATTTGCGAAGCACCATGGATTTCACTTCGCTTTCGGTGCTGAGAATAGGATCCTTTTGTATATAGTTTCCTTCTTCTGTTTTTTCCAGGAGTCCCAGCTCCAGGAGCAGGGCCAGTGATTTACGGGCCTCTGAAGGCCGTATGGGGGGGGAAACCGACCTGGCTATTTTAGAAAAATCATCATTAAAATTATGCATGCAGACAAGCTCACGTATCACAACATTATACCACTTACTGAAGTAATAATACAAGTCTCTGGAAATGAGTCTTGGGTCAACACTTTCTAATATACGGCGAAGGCCGGTATAGCTTTCCTGTTTTTCTGCAGTTGTTTTAGCCTGATTGAACTGAACCAGAAATTGAAAGTATTTTAATTCATTACCGCGTAATTTAAGAGCAGAGGTGAATTTTTCCAGCATTTTCCGGGTAAGGTTTCTATCACCTTCAATTACCTGTTTTAAAAAATTAGGGCTTTTAATACCCGCTTTGCTGGCAAAATACCGATAGGAAAAATATTTGTTCTTCGTTTTGTTCTCCAGATAGTAATCCCGGAGATAGTCACGGTAATTCAGATATTCGGTTAGCGTCTTCATTATATACTGAATCTATCACCGAATCCAGAACTGCACAAGTCGTTTTTTAATAAATATGTATTCAATATGAATACGATTAATGCTTAAATAGAGTTGAATTGGTAAATACACCCTATATTTTAAAAAAAATATGAATACAATATTCATAGTGAGTCAGGAGATACAACCCTGGTTGTTAATCAGCAAATTAACGGGGGAAAGTGGAACCTGCTGGGAACATTCTCTTTTGCAAAGGGCTCTGATGCAACGGTCAATGTGGGGACCATGATGGAAAGTACAGGGTACGCCATTGTAGATGCTGTTAAATTTGAGCATCTCCCGGTTACCGGAGCTAAGTCACCTGTAAAAACAATGCCGGTACAGCAATGCATGGAAGTATATACCCGGGAAAGGCATATTGTAGTGGACGTAACCATTGACCAGGAATATACCCTTGAACTGTATAGTTTCAGAGGTGCTTTGCTTGATAGAAAAATTGGTCAGGGGATTGGTGCGGTAGAGTTTAATCGTATCAATATGCCAGGAGTCGTTCGTATGCTGAGTGGTAATCAGCAGTGGCTCAGACTGGTTAGACCTTGAATAGAATTGGGAACAAGTATTACCTGTGGCTATAATATCGTTGATTGGGCTGGCATGGGAAACTTAAAAAATCCTTTACCAGCAGGTCATTATCTGTCATTAACTCGTATTGGGAGTCAGAAGTTACTGAAAGACATAACCATGCTCAGGTAAAGGACTATAGGTCTTAAACGAATTCTAATAGTTTCTTCTTTTTGCTTTTTTTCGAAGGTTTATGGTTTATCCGTTTTTCGCAGGCCCTTAATATTTCATGTAACATTTGCTTATAGGATAACCCGATTATTTTTGACATTTTTGCGAGATGCCCATCCCAGCACCAACCAGGGTTTGGGTTGGCTTCTAACAGACGAGGTGTTTCATTTGCGTCCAGTCTCCAGTCGAAACGTGCGTAATCTCTGCACCCAAGCCGTTTAAATAGTTTTACACAGCATGCAGTCAAAAATTCTTCGGTTTTTTGAGGAAGGTTGGCCGGTTTTGAGGTAATACCCCAGTAGGGTGAGCCTGGTAACCACTTTGCCTCATAGCCGCATATTTTTGGCAGGTCAGGCGGCAGACAGGAATAGTCCTCTTCAATAATGGGCAGGGTTATGTACGAGTCCGGCGGATTTCCAATGATACCGACACTAATATCTTTTCCTGAAAGAAACGATTCAATGAGAATGGGGTTGTTGTATCCAAACTGGTTGCGTATGTCAATTATTACATTTTCGAGGTCTTCGATTTTTTCACAGACGTTTTTACTGGTAATACCAAAACTTGAATCGCCAAAATTTGGTTTAACAATTACCGGAAAAGCTATCTGGAGTTCGATAAAGGGGATGTCTTCGGGGTTAATTAAGAAGGCATCAGGAACCGGGATATTCATTTCATTGGCAATGCCTCGGGTAAGGGATTTATCATAACAATGGGCAAGACATTGAGGAGAAGCACCCGTGTAGGGGATATCCAACATCTCAAGCAGGGACGGAACATGCAATTCCATCTCTGCTTTATTATTAAAACCTTCATCGCATAAATTAAAGATATAATCAAAATCAC
>JADFYW010000338.1 GCA_015232855.1 Fibrobacteria bacterium | reverse complement strand
TATTAGGAAGAGTTTTTTCCAGGTTTATTTGGTATGCCAAAGCGTTTTACAAAAACACTTAAACAAGAAATTATCGCAGTTACGGCTAATGCTGTAACTATTGAAGCAACGGCCTTAGTAACCGATATCCAGAATAAAGGAATAGCTCCTAGAGAATTGGATAAGTGTATTTCTTATACGGAAATGCTTGGAATTCAAAAAGAAATCCTGAATAAGCTTAAAGAGTTTGATTCCAAGCGCAGGTTACCCTATCATAATGTAAAACACAGCAGAAGTGTTTTTAATAGGGTTGTCCAGTTAACTCGGGGGAGTGACCTGGCTAGAAGTGATATTCAATTAATTAAGTTAGCTGCTCTTTTTCATGATTATGTACATGGCTTTTCCTTTTCTCATTCGAAGTTAAAACACCTTTCCTTTGAAGAACAGTCAGCAGTCTATGCCGATAAATATGGAAAAAAGATTGGGCTGAGTACACGACAGCGTATTGTGGTATACGGTCTTATTATATCCACTACTTTCTCAAAACCGCATATCAATCCCGATACCCGACTTGAAAAAATTCTTGTCATCGCTGATTTGGGCGGCTTTATCAATTCCTCAAAAGATTGGCTGCTTGAGAGTTGGCAGGTTACTCAGGAAATACCTTTTTCCCACCGACCAGGTAATTTGAAACAATGGCTCAGGGAGCAAGAGAGGTTTTTGGATTATGTAAAAATGAGGCTTACCCCTGAATCGATAGCTCTTGGCTGGCATTTAGCTCTGGAAAAAAAGTTCTCTGTTATCAAGCGGTTAATGAAAAACTTGAGTTATTATAAACCGTATGTGCCGCTAGTCAAGAAAATCAGGCAAACACTGCCCACCGCAGTATAAGTGAGACCCTTTTAAAATACGTTCCGGACTCGTTTGGAAGACTTTTTGTCGTTTTTAACCGGGGTATAAATATATTTGCGTTTTGAGTTAAAAGCATCTCCTGCATTCAGATCTTTTTGTTTTATCTGGTGTCGACCATTACAGGTTTGCTCAGGTTGGGTACCGTCAATAAAATAGTCTTCTGCAATGTGGCTGCAGAAGTTTCCTGCCTTATCTCCGGAAATAGTACAGACTTTTTCCCGAATGACATTGGGAGGTATCGCAAAGTGCTGAGGCTCCAGGTCTTTATGGATCTCCTTCATGATACTCAGCCAGGTGGGTATTGCGTCTGCTGAACCGGTATGTCCTCTGCCCAGTGGTTTATGATCATCAGTCCCGACCCAGACGCCTGTGGTATAATACCGGGTGAACCCGATGTACCATGCATCAGTTTCGCTGTTGGTGGTTCCTGTTTTGCCGCCGGAAGAGTGCTTGAATCCTGATGCTCCGATGCTGGCACCGGTTCCACGGATATTTACGTCTTTTAAAATTGATGTAACAATATAGGCGGTGGCTGGTCGGATGGTTTCGTGGTGCTTGGGGATATTTCGATATATAAGTCGGTCTTCTTTGTCATTTATGAACGCAATAAAATATGGCTCTGGTCGAATACCATTATTAGGGAAAACAGTATAGGCAGAAGTCATTTCCATCAGGGTCGCATCACAGGAGCCTATACCCACCGACGGGACTGCAGGTATCCTGTGAGTAAGGCCGAACCGTCTTGCGTAAGACACAATGGTTTTGAGCCCATACTGAATTGCGATTTTAATTGCGGGAAGGTTTTTGGAACGATAAAATGCCCGCCGCAAAACCATATTTCCTTCGAATTTACCGTCATAGTTTTTGGGTCTCCATACCACACTGGTATCCTGTGGATCTGGTATTGTAATGGGTTGATCATTTATTGAGTCTAGGGGAGTTGCTCCATTATCAATTGCAGCGGTATATACAATCGGTTTGAAAGATGAGCCAGGGGAACGAACTGCTTGTATAGCACGGTTAAATTTTGAAGCAATAAAATTTTTGCCGCCAATCAGGGCCCGTACGGCACCTGTCTTGTTTTCGATTACAATTACAGCTGCCTGGGCTTCTCGATAATGGAGGGAATCAGGAAAGCGCAATTTTTGTTCGTATTTTCTTCTCCGCTTTTCTTCTGGACTATTAATGAATTCTTTTTCAAAACGAGGGTAATAACGGTCCCAGTATTTGACAATGGTATCTAGTGGGGTCTTCAAATGATGGGGCATATACATATATCTGGCTGTGCGATATTTGATGCGCCTGCGGATGCTTTCAAGGTTGGATTGATACGTCGTGTCAGCCGCTTTCTGAATATTGTAATCCAGAGTAGAATAAAGCCGGACACCTTTTTTATAAATA
>JADFYW010000337.1 GCA_015232855.1 Fibrobacteria bacterium | reverse complement strand
GATTGGTAAGGGTATGCCGGGTGCAGACAATATCCTAATTTATAATAATGGCCAGGGAAGACCAGATGGCGACTATTCTACCATAAATGAAATTGTTCCTCCCCTTAATCGCCAGAAAACTTACGATTTTACTATAGGAACCGCCTATGGCCCCACAGAGAGCGTATGGATATATAAAGCGGCCAACCCAACGGATTTTTACGGTATGAATATATCCGGCACACAACGCCTGGCCAATGGCAATACGCTTATTTGCGAGGGCCCTAATGGCCGGTTTTTTGAGGTAACGGAATCGAAGCAAATCGTATGGGAATACATTAATCCAGTGGCAGCCGGTATCATATTATCCCAGGAAGACCCTATTCCCTCAAGCCCTATGGGCCAAAAAAACCAGGTTTTTCGATGCTACCGGTATGCCCCTGATTATCCCGGTTTGGCGGGTAATAACCTCACTCCCGGAAACCCCATTGAAAAGGACGCATATCCTATCACGCTTAAAAATCCAGAAACGAATCCTTCCTGCTTCCAGGTATGGTCAACTGCACATAAGAATGAGATTTTCGTTAGCTTTTCACTTGATGTAACCGCTAATGTATATCTTCACTTCTATGACCTGTCAGGCAAAAAACTATTCACCCGATATCATCAACAACTTTCCAGTGGTATTCATCAACTAAATATGAATCTGGCAACATTTACCGATAGAACCAGCTCTATGAACATCTTGTACGCTGTCCTGGACATTTCTACCGCAAACAACATACAGCAGTTTAAAAAACAAATCATCATACCATAACCAAGGAGTAATCCATGAAATTAGTATTGTCCCTTATATTTACACTTACCGTATGCCTGATAGGAGCGGACTTCACCTTCCCCATTGTCGGAACCAATGTCACCAAATTCTATGACAACAGCAAATCCATATCAGAACCACAGCCAGGAGATGCCTTTTATGGGCAGGATGCCCACTATATTAAAAATGTACCCGCTTACACGAATAATGGAGATGGAACGATAACCGACAATGTTACCAGTCTAATGTGGGAGAAAGCTTATCAGGTGATATCAAATGATGAAGCCCTTGCAATGGCGGATACCTGTAAGACAGGCGGATATGCTGATTGGCGAATCCCTACCATTAAGGAGCTGTATTCACTCATCCTTTTCAGCGGCACCGATGTGAGCAGCGGAAACATGACCGACATCCCCGAGGGAGCAATCCCTTTTATTGACACCACCTATTTTGATTTTGAATACGGGTCCAACGGAGATAGAGTAATAGACGTCCAACTACTTTCCAGTACAAAGTATACATCCACCACCATGAACGGCGCAGAAACCGTTTTCGGCGTAAATATAGCTGATGGACGCATTAAAGGTTATCCGCTTAAGGACCCAAGAAGCCAGGCGGGAAAATTATTTACCGTCCGCCTGGTAAGGGGAAATAATAAGTATGGCATAAACAAATTTGGCACTAATGATGACGGAACCATAACCGACAGCGCCACTGGGCTCATGTGGACCAAAAATGATTTTGGAAAGGAAGGCGATACCGGTCCCCGCTCCGGTATGATTTGGGAGGACGCTCTTTCCCTGGCACAGCAGAAAAACAAGGAGACCCTCCTTGGTTACAAAGATTGGAGACTTCCCGATGCAAAGGAATTGCAAAGTATTATCGATTACACCAGAGGGCCGGATGAAACAAAATCTGCCGCTATCGACCCCATTTTCAACAGCACCCAGATAACCAATGAAGGCAGTAATGCTGACTTTCCCTGGTACTGGTCAAGTTCAACCCATGCTAAATCAAACGGTATGGGAGACAACGCTGATTATTTTTGTTTTGGACGCGGCTTGGGTTATTTTATGAATAGCTGGAACGATGTACATGGCGCAGGAGCTCAGCGGAGTGACCAAAAGTCTAATGATTTCAGTAAATATACGTATGTGGATGATGGCTACTATTTTCAAATGGCACCTCAGGGAGACGCCGTACGATTGTACAATTATGTGCGTCTGGTACGGGATGCGGGTATGTTCACTACTCCTGTTAATAAAAAAAGCGGTCTGTCTGGACCAATGGAATTACAGATAGGTTTTGAATCAACTGGTTCTGCCGGAACACATTTTCTAATTTCATTGACACTGGAATCCATGCAGCAAATACAACTGGACATTCATGATGCCGTTGGCAGGAGTGTAGTAGGTAATACTCAAAAAATTATGCAAGCCGGTAAAAACTCATTCATGGTCCAATCATCATATTTGAAAAATGGCATATATTTTGTGACCATCATCCACATACG
>JADFYW010000336.1 GCA_015232855.1 Fibrobacteria bacterium | reverse complement strand
AAATGGGTATTAAAGGTGATAGTACATTATTACCATCGCTAAAACCTGAGCATCATGATGTCCTGTGCCTGCTACTTTCTGAATTACACACTCATCTGAAAGACAATATTTCAGCCTGGGAGCTCAAAAGTATTGTTCAGCAATTTCTGACAAATAAAATCATTATTCCGCTGTTCAGGCCAAAAATTTTCAAACATATTTTTTTGGATACCTTTCTGCTCGATTTCCAAGGGAACATTACCGATGATGGTGTCTGTTATTTATTCGCACTTCATAAAAGTAAAAGCAAAGAAACGATAGATAGTTGATATTTGCTTTTGGTTACGCAGAGCGGCTTTTCCCCATACTATTTTAACTGTTAAGGTTTTTGCCAGAGAGAAAGGGAAAATTGCCATCACGCATTAGTTTTACCTAAATTAATTATCCCTACCCAATTTTATTTGGTTTTGCTATTATGATAGAATGAAACGTCCCATAAAAGCCATTCTTATCTCCATAGCTGCCAGCTTGTTTTTGTCAGGACTTCAATTTTTCATGGCTTTTTTATCCGGTTCCCTGGTAATTTTAGCTGATGCCTGGCATAGTGCAACGGATGTTGTTTCGTCTCTTTTTGTTTTTCTGGGCCTTAAACTACAGTCTTATCTGGATACAAAATCAGAACAAGCCAGGAAATGGGGTACTGTTTTTGAAAACCTCATTGCCCTTTGTATTGGCGTTGCTATTATCTGGGCTGCTGTTGTTATTGCTAGTAAAGCATTTATTTATCAGGCCACGGAAATTAAGTATTTATGGCTGATACTACCGGTTACAGGCCTTAGCCTTGTTATAACCTTCCTTATTGCCTCCTACAAAATTAGAACAGGAAATGAAACTAATACCTATAATCTGGTAGCTGACGGCCTCCATTCCTGGTCAGATATGCTCTCGACTTTTGTTTTACTCGTAACCCTGCTTGGTCGTACAATAGGTATGGACATCGATAAAATTGCTTCGTTTATTATAAGCGCCATCATTTTAAAAACGGGGGTGTCGGTTGTCTTAAAAGCAATCAGGGCACTATGGAAACGAGAGAAAATTTACGTCTATGGGAATTCTTCTCATTTTAAATCTCAACCGTCGGCATGGCAAAAAAGAATTCTTAATAAAATAGCAGGTGAAGAATCAAGACTCCGGGCATTTATGGCAGTGTTGTCCCCTGCCGTTCTGTCAGAACGATTATACAAACGCTCTGAACCGTTGATTCAGTGGATAAAAGTAAACCCAGCAAAAACATTATCGTCCCTCGTAATATTCCTCAGTAGTATTTATCTCCTTTCCGGTTTTAGTATGGTTCCCATAGATAGCCTGGGAACTAAACTGCGCTTTGGAAAAATTGTAGCTGATAAATTAGATCCAGGACTCTACTATTATTATCCCTCCCCTATCGGCAAAATACTCTCAACTCAGGGAGATAACATTCGCAGGGTAGAAGTGGGCTTTAGAACCAGACCCAAAGACCAGGTGGAATTTATTGACGATGATTTCGCCTATATGTGGGAATTCAGATCTGAAAGCGGGTTGTATGTGGAGCTTCCAGAAGAGGGGGGATCCATTACCGGTGATGAATATTATATCAATACCCAGGCGGTTGTGCAGTATAAAGTACGAGAGCCAGCTTACTATCTTTTCCAGGTAAAAGACATCGATAATTTAATCCGGTATGCTGCCATGGAATATCTGGGCAGTAAAGTAAATACCACGAAGATGGATGAAATACTTATCATCTCCCGAAAAGAAATCGAAAAAGAACTCAAACATCAATTGCAACATACCATGGATACCTTTCAGACGGGTGTTCAAATCTACCAGGTATGCTTCCGGGATGTGCATCCACCGGTAGATGTGGTGCCCGCTTTTAGGGAAGTGGCATCAGCTAAAGAAGATCGAAAAAAAATGATAAACCAGGCCTATGGTTTTAAAAATGAAATCATTCCTATTTCCCGGGGGAAAGCTGCCCAGACTATAAACCAGGCAGAACGGAAGGCTAATAAGCGCATACAGTTGGCCAGAGGGATAACTCAACGCTTTACTTTAAAAGAAAGCGCCTATCGCCTGGCTCCCCGCCTCACTCAAAGACGTTTATATCTCTCTACTGCAGAGAAGGTGTTAGCAGATATGGAAAAACTTATTGCACCGACCCGTTTTGGGAAAAAGAGCATGGATTACCGACAGATGTATATGTTTGATAAATTTTTTAACCGTAAATTAGGTAGCAACTAGAATGAGTTTAACATTAACCATTTTAACCACCAGTCATTCCGACTTGTTCGGAATCAAAACG
>JADFYW010000335.1 GCA_015232855.1 Fibrobacteria bacterium | reverse complement strand
GAGCCTGGTAATACGGTATCTGTTATAACAGGTGATAGGCCCCCTGTCACCATACAAGGTGCCTGGGAATTTAATGAAACATCGGGTACAACCATTAAGGCAAAAGCAGGTTCTGATGGAAAAATTATCGGGAGTGGTTATTCACAGGATGATAAAAGTGCGACGGTTTCTTTGGGTAGCTATATTTCATTACCCCGCGATAATATGCTGGAGGGAAGTTTTACTGTTGACATCTGGTTTAGTGCGACTGGAGCGGGTGATCATGGCGCTGCCCGTCTGTTTTGTGCTACAACCGGTATGGGTGGTGTTGGTCCTGAAGCGTTTTACAAATATGATATAACATCGTTTCGTATGAACAATAGCGGTGTCACGTTTGACAGTCCGCCAAGTGTTGGAACGGTTAAAAATCCAGCTGGACCTCCGGATCATTGGGCGATGCCTTCTACTTTGGTAACCTATAAAAAGCTAATGCACTGGATAGTTGTGCATGATGAGAGTAAACGGAATGTTATAATGTATCTTGCGGAAGGAGATGAAACGAACATCACGAAAAATTATGAGGGGACTTATTCTGGAGAATATGTAGTAAGTGCCCCCAATATGGTACTCAATGACGCAAATGATCCTGAACGGCGGCGCACGGAACAAACCATATTTCAGATGATTGTGTATAACGGGGCTTTTACCGATGATGACGCGCAGAAGTCCCATGAAATGGGAGAAAATTCGTTGGCGAATATAACCAATACCAAAAAGGTCGTGGACGCGGTTTCTGTTTCTAAAACCATGAAGGCAGTCCCTCATAATTCAGGAATATTACTGATGTTCCCGGAAATAACAGAACAAACCGGGAATGTGGATATTGATATTTATACAAAAAATGGTAAGCGTATTGGGGGGCTTCAGGCAGGCAGTAACCAATCTTCAACGGGTGTTTATTGGGATACAAGAGCCCTTGCTGCGGGTATGTATATTGTACAGGCGCGGATTGGCTCTATTAGGATTTCAAATCCTGTAATGGTGTTAAAGTAAAAACTTAACTCGAAGTGTCATTGACTGGGAGGCTGGTTTGGTAATAAACAGGCTGTTGAAATAAAATGTTTCCCTGAACAGATGTTAAATTAATCTGTTCAGGGAAAGGCATAAACCTAATGTGTTATTGCAAAACGTGCAAGATGCTTTTGCGTGGAGGAAACTGCAGAAATAGTATAGATGCCTTGCTCAAGGCGTTCTGTGGAAAAAGAAAACCGGGAAGTTTTTCCAGTGCGGAAAGCGGTTATCTTTTTTCCTGTTATATAAAAGATGGAAATCTGGTATACTCCACGAACCGGTAGTATTATTTGTGCTTCGGGACCACTTATAACAACCTGGAAGGATTTTAAGGTCTTTGTTTTTGTTTGATGTTGTGCTATAGGAGTTGTTCGTCGTTCTACACCCAGGATGTTAGTGGTATCAAGGAGTTTTGGCCAAACCTTTTTGCCGGCTTCCTGGTCTGCGACATCAAAATATGCGTGATATTTATTTGACTGGAGATCTAACCAAAGTGTTATTCTCCGGCGCTCTTCGTCGGTAAGTCCTGGGTTATAATGGGACTCATCAAGAAATGGTGTTAGAGAAGAGTACATTGCTCCGAACATACCGGGCTTGGTGCGGGATCCGCCCCATTTGGCCAGGGAGTAGCTGGTCCATATGTTGCCATCAAAACCAAAGAGTCTGTTTTGAATGCTTTCAAAACTCATGCTGGGGCCTTGTCCTTTTTCTTTGTGGCAGGGGGTGCATTTGGCGTCAAATACTGGTTTAGCGGTACGAAAATAACCGAAAGGCCATATATGCTCTGTATCTACTTCTGGTTCAAGGGTTGACGGAGGTCTACGTTTGGCTAAAGGACTTGGAGTGATGGGAGGAGCTTCCCATTTGTTTTCATGACATCCAACACAACTTAACTGTTCTCCCGGATGCACATAGGTGCCGGAGCGCATCGATTGCACTGCTTCGCCTTTTTCGTTGAGCAACTGAAAGTATATGAGTCTTTCTACCGGAGCTTCACAATAAACGCTCCCGTCATCTTCAACCGGGCATACACCGAGAGGGATACGTACCAGAGATTCACTTGCATGGGGAGCGATGTCCGGATCGTTTTTTGCCTGACTTTCTTTATGTAATAACTGTATAATACGCATCCATTTGATTTTTTTCTTGCCGGGTTCGGGCCCGTACTCTTCGGGTAAAGAGCCGAATTCATCAGTCACATACACGTTATTAACATAGATAGTGGCATTGGGTGCGTTTGAAGAAAAGCGTTCGCCCTGGTAGGTTTGGGTGGGGATGACTGGCGGCTTATTG
>JADFYW010000334.1 GCA_015232855.1 Fibrobacteria bacterium | reverse complement strand
ACAGGTTACATTAAATTCCTTAAACGGCTTGACAAAACGTTTTAATGCCGTATATTCGTGTAAAGAATCTTATTAATAGGTTACACTATAAATGCAGCATCACACAAACCCTGGAGAAATTAATGAATTTTCAAATCGCCATAACCTTTATAATGACATTATGTCTGCCAATTTTCGCTTCCTTTGGGGAGATTCCCCTGGCAGACAACATTCAGGGAGCCTGGGACTTTAATACTGCAAGTGATACCGTCATAAATGCTACCGTAGGGCTTGATGGTGCAATCGTAGGCACAGATTACACCCGGGAAGAATCAAATATTATCATGGGCTTTGAAAGCTACATATCATTGCCACGGGAAAATATGTTTGAGAGCAGTTTCACCATGGATTACTGGTTCAGTTATGATGAAGGCGGCGATCATGGCTCCGCCCGAATATTCAGTGCTGCACCAAACCTTGCAGGGACAGGGCCTGAAGCCTTTCTTATATACAACACCACTTCTTTTCGCCTGGATAACGATAATGTCATCTTCAGTAACCCAAGCGTCGGGTCCGTCAAAAGTCCTTCCGGTCCTCCTGATCATTGGGCCCTTCCCTCCCAGACCCTTACCACTAAGACACTTACCCATTGGATTCTGGTTCATGATATGGAAAAAAAGAATATCACTATGTATCAGGCAGAAACTAACGATAAGAGTATGATCAAGACTTATGAAGGTAATTACCGCGGAACTCATCAGGTGGTTGTTGATGATATACGCCTCAATGACTCACATGACCCGGGACAGCGGCGCCGTACCATTCAAAGCGCCCATCAACTCATTATTTACAACAGCGTATTCAGTGAGGCAGACGCAAACAAATCTCATTCTCTGGGAGAATATTCGTTGGCCGAAGTGAAAAAAGATTCTGTCAGCGACGTAAAAAGGAAGGTTGCGGCTTTGCCTTCAGAGTTTGATATAGCAATTGTTTCTGGTGATAAGGGTGTAACATTGAATGCACAGGGAATAACAGATAACAGCAGTCAGACAGTCTTTGAAATATTTTCAAAAAATGGCCGTCGCTTGATGAAAAAAACAGGAAGTTGGGAAAGTATGGTGTCAGGAGTTGTATGGAGTGGAGGCGGACATGAGGCGGGAATGTATATAGCCAGAATCCACATAGGAAACAAAATCCTTTCAAAACAGTTTAGTTTACTCAAGTAATTTGACATAACCTTAATTCGTATTAATTTGTAAAATAGGTCTACAGTAGATACCAATAAAAACCTTGTATTTACATAGACATATACCCCTTAAATTAAGAGGCATTTGCAGGACTATTTACACTGCTGTGTGTCTTTCCAGTCAGGATTAACCGAAAAGTTGTCCACCCATGTTTCGAGTTCGACTGAGAGTGAACAAAGCTGGTTACCGTCAACCATGAGTATATCAATGCCAGTAAGTGAAACAAGAGAAGCAGGCAAGGTTGTGAGGAGGTTGTTACTCACATCGAGGTCTTTGAGGTTGACCAGCCTGTCAAACGTTGATGGAAGGCTCTGTATACGGTTGCTTCCAAAATCCACCATTTTCAGGTTGTCAAGCTTGCCAAAATCCGGTGGAATGGTATCCAGTCGATTGCCCCGTAAGCTGAGCATTTCAAGTTGCCGTAAACCAAAAAGATTAGATGAAAATCTCTGAATGAAATTATCATCGCCATACAGCTGCAAGAGAGAGTATACAAAACCAAGTTCAAACGGAAGCGAGTCAAGCATGTTTTGGTTTATATGCAGTGAATGCAGTCGCAGACTACTGATAATGGGAGGAAGAACAGTAATAGCACGTTGGTTGAGATTTAAGTCCACAATTCTTCCCATATCCTCTTTTGAGACAAGAGAGGTATGTACACCCTGAAGACCATTGGAATCAAGGATTTCTCTTACTGCCGCAGTATCCCGCCAGAAGTCAGGAGGCATAAGGAAGGTTCCGATATCCTGATGTTCAGCAGGACCGGCCATTATCAGATTGCTGTCAGCAATACCGATTTCCGCATCAGAGCTGATTATCCTGAGTACATGATTACCAGGCGGTATATGCTCAAAGCTAAATGTTCCGTCAAGTCCTACTTTGACTGCTCTTTCTGTTCCGTAAGCCTGTACATAGATGTTTACATCCGGGGGAATATTCTGTCTGTCAATAGTTCCGGAAACTTTGGCGGACGAGCGCAGTTGTATTTGTCCCAGGTCAATGATTCCGGTGTCTATATCGATAGTATATCTTTCCAGGGCAATACTGTCATCTCCGGCGCGGACTTCAATAGCGTCTGGGGCAAATAACCTGCGTACTGCACCTGCAACCCCCAAAGAGAGTGCCGTATTTGCTCATACGCCA
>JADFYW010000333.1 GCA_015232855.1 Fibrobacteria bacterium | reverse complement strand
TGGGAAATGTGGCGGATAATTGCCCGACTTTAGAAAATTCTGATCAGACAGACAGCGATAGTGATGGTGTTGGTGATCCATCTTTGGCAAGAGTACCATAAAACGTAAAACAACTGCGGGGTACGTTTAAACGTAAATCAGCCCAGCCAACACCACTCTGGGGATTAGTTTTATCTCCGTTAGTTGCCACCCAATAAAAGGTACCTGCACCAGAACCTTCTTTAAATACTTCTATGTATAGCCCCAACTCATCGGTTATCGTTATATTCAGGTCGGAGTTACCTGAAGCGGACTGTTTTCCGTTTTGCAGAGGAATAGCCATTTCCCGATGATTGGCCTTTTGATCAGAAGGAAAAATTGCCCCGTCAGCTCTAAAGTCGAGCTCGCCATCAGCATCAGCCACCCAGGATGAACCGTTCCAGGAATAATCGCTCACATCCAATGCGTCACCTTTGATAATCTGATACCCGGCTTCACTACGAATATTTTCGCTCGTTCCGGTTAACTGCCCGTCATGGGCACCCCCTGTTGGTCCCTGATCAAAATAGAGTTTAATACCTGAACCCGAAGAGTTATTTCCATGCCAATAGAGAGCCGCTATATATAGCGAATCCAGATCATTCATGATAAACAGTGTGACCGTAGTACCATCGTTCAACAAGATTTCACGGGTATAGGCTTCTTTCCATTCATCGGGAGCATCTTTGGTTTTAGTATTACCATCCCGACTTAAAATAGAACCGTCAATTACCGGTGTTTGGCCGGTTATGCGATAGCTAAAAAGTTGAAGGGCATTACCGGTACCTTCCCCTATATGTGCCACGGCTAACTGCACAGAAACAAACAAAAAGACGAAAAGACTTTTTTTAATTTTACACACATTCAATTGAAGCATAACACCACCATCACATTTATTATATCGCGAATTTTATTATCCCTTAAACTTCTTCAGCAACTAATTTAAAAATTGTTCCAAGGTTACCGGGAGAATTTATTTATCATTTTAAGTACATGAGACTTTTCCTATTGTACATAATAAAACAACACCAGACCAGCGCCCAACCAAAGTCACACAATATAAAACATATTCAATTATAAAAAGACCAAAAACAACCCTGCTGAAAGCAGAGCTGTTTCCAGACAACAGACATTTGAAATTTTATTGTACTTATTTACCCCTTCTCTTACCCTCCATTTTCTCAGCCTTCATAGTAGCTTTCTGCATTTTACGCTGAGCTTTTTCTTCCTGTTTGATAAGCTTTTTTGCCATAGATTCTTCTTTTTTACCTTTGGCCCCGGACTTTTCAGCCTTTTCCACATCTTTTTCAGGTGTTGACTTCAAACCAAGTTCTTGTTTAATAACACCCCAGCCTTTTTTTTCTTCTGTTTTCATCCGTAAGATTTCTTCGGCGGTTTTGTCACATTGACCGGCTAAAGTAAGAGCATGTTTTACGCCCCCATAACCAATTTTGAAATTTGTTTTAAGGCCAGTAACCGAGTCAGCGGAAATACCGAACGCCTTGGCAAGTTTGTCAGGAGCCAGCCCGTCATCTTCCTTTTCTTCTACGGTAGTTGCAGGTTCTCCACTGGTATTTTCCGGCTCTTTCGGTTCATCAGCAAACAAAATACCGAAGCAAAATAAAAATGCAAATAGTGCTGTTACTGTTTTCATGAGCCCCCCCCTATATAAAAAGTATTTGTTACTTACTATACGATTGAACTGCCCATAAAGTTACAGATATTTCATGAATTATTTGAATTTTACCGATTTCGGCCCTGCATATTGTATCATAATAGTCAAAACTTCCCGTAAAAAGCAAACAACAAGTGTTAGGGGGGCTCGCACCAGGGCCGTCCATTGATATTTCGTAATGGAGGAGGCTTACCTTAATTGGGAAATTTCGGCCATTTTTTCAAGCATATACCCATGACTTATTCGCTCCTGTTCCAAACGGAGTTGATGAACAGCCAGATACCGAAACATTTCACTCTCTTCCTCCGTTAAATTTGGCAACGTGCAGACAGCACAATCCTTTCCTGTAACTGTAAACTTTTTAAAAGCCATAAATGTTTCCTGATCCATCATCAGAGACTGCACATCAGGATAATGGGAACGCAGACTGGATAATATCTGAAAGCCCTGAGCATCCAGGTCACCCCAGTAATAAATACGACAATCCTTTAACCAGGAAATTTTTTGCAGAAGAGAAACCGAAAAACCTCTACCGAATATCCCCAGTGCTTTTTTGACAACAGGAAGAGTGAGAAATGTCATTTCATTCTCGGTTATTATCACCTTAGCCGGCTTAAACTCTGCTGAGGAAAGTTCATCTACAGGAGCTGATATATCTGAAAAAACCTGCCCGGACAACAACATAAAATTTTGGTCTAAGAAACGAAGACG
>JADFYW010000332.1 GCA_015232855.1 Fibrobacteria bacterium | reverse complement strand
ATCCCGCTAGCTTCATTCACGCTCCGCCGATAAAGAGACTTTTTTTACCTTGGCGAGATTACATTCATCTAAAATATCTACAACATTAGCGACCGGAGCACCTCGGTCAGCTACAATGATCACCGGGCGTTCAGGAGACTCCGCCATGTATCGCTTTAGGATGGAACCCAACACATTTAAGCTTACCTGTCCTTCGTTTATATGAATAGAGCCCTCTTTCGTAACACCTATGAGTATGTTGGCTTTAACCAGAGTCTGAGCACTGGCTGCCTTTGGCTTACTAACATCAACCCCCGTCTCCCGGGTAAAAGAAGTGGTTACAATAAAAAAGATAAGCAAAATAAACACCATATCCATCATAGGCGCAATATTAAGCTCTGCCGAGCGCCTGATTTTTTTCTTTAACCCAAACTCGTTCATACAGAATCTCCCGGAACGTTTTCATTAGTACAATACAACATATATTTCATATCTTTAATTTACCTCAGCCCGTTTATGAGCCTGGTGGCCCCGGTTATACATTCAGTCTCAATCGTATCGGCACGATTCAAAAGCGTATTATGCATGAGAACCAGGGGAAAACTTACAATGAGCCCAGCCTGGGTAGTAAGCAAAGCTTCAGAAATACCTTCCGCCATCATGGCGGGATTCCCTGTACCATATTGAGTGATTATCTGGAAAGTAGCCACCATACCCGAAACCGTTCCCAGAAGCCCCAACAACGGAGCTGAACCAGCCATTACAGCAATGGTACTCATGTGTCTTTGCATGGAGGATGCACCTTCGTTTAAGACGAGTTTCACATCATTTATCATGGTTCTTTCACCTTGTTCCACGCCGTTGGAGACTCCCTTTACCAACTTCCCAAAAAGCCCGGGCAATTTATCCCCCTTGTGTTGTACAAATATTTTTAACTCTTCTGGTGTGTTCGGAGCGTCTCTCCAGAATCGCCTCTGTGCACAAGAAAGCTTTCGTAGAGCCCACAGCCTTTCAATCACAAAAAACCAACCTATTTGAGCCACCACAAAAATGGGGATGAGCACATACCCACCCTTACTCAATATGCTGATTATTTCTTCTATAAAATAACTCTGCATATTATCCTTCAGGAAAAAGCAGATTTAATGCTTTTAAAGCGGCACCTTCCATTTTATTGATCAGTGCATCTACCCGATTGGCAATGAAATTATGAAGAATCATAATGGGTACTGAAATGGCAAGACCTGTCTGAGTGGTAATGAGAGCTATAGAAATACCACTTGCCATAAGCTTAGGATCTGAAGTACCATACAAAGTGATTGATTCAAATAATTCTATCATTCCGGCAACAGTACCTAATAGACCGAGAAGTGGGGCTGCTGCGCCCAAAACTGAGATAGTGGTCAATCGTTTTTCCAGAGCAGGGCCTTCTTGTAAAAGAACCTCCTGTAATTCTTTTTCTGCAACTTCCCTGGTTTTGTCTCTATTAGCTATGACTGATGCCAGAGCCTGTAGTACCACGCTCTGTTTACTTTTACCACACAACGTTTGTGCCTCAGCATATTTACCTTCTTTTATCCTGGTAATTACTTTTGACGCCCCCCCCGCACTCCCGGAACGCTTGCGCAACCAGTTCACAAGTCGCTCTAGCAACAACAATAAAGCTGCAAGAGCAATAATAGCCAGAGGCCACATCCATATGCCACCTGCTTTAAAATAAGCCTTACTGGCACCCAAAAAGCCCTTCTGTTCTCCCAGAGTGTAACCCTGACCAACAGCTCTGGTCCGCAGGAGATCCATGGGAAGTACCGCTGAACCCACAGGCGAAGCGCCCCCTTCCACTCCAGCTAACCTGTTCATATTCTTTTGTAATACTGTTTTGGCTGCAGGAGTAAGATCTTCCCGCCATTCATAAAGTCTTCCTGTTGCATTTGTAGTGCGTAGTAAAATACCCGTGCGTCCGGTCTTCTCGTCCCGGTAAGCGGCACCCACCGTGCCAATGCGTAAAAGCAGACCTTCACCCGGTGAATGATCAGACAGAATAAAGCCTCTCTTTTGCAGAGAAATTTCTCGAGTTAGTTTAATTTCGCTTTTATACAAGCCTATGATTTCGTCTAATATCTCTTTGGGATTGTCTTTTTTTACTTCCGCAGATTTGAGGGCGCTATTTACTTTTTTTTGTCTTTCAGGGACTCCAAGAGGAAAGCGCTTTCCCAACTTTCCGGCCAATTCTTTCACGACGTTCTTTTGCAAATAGCTTAAACCAAGAAATTGAATTTTTTCGCCCTCAAGTATTGACTTGAGCTCTTCTTCGTCTTTTACCAATACTTCTGTTTGTTCTTTCAGCCGTTCTGCTTCATTGTTTTTTAGTTCAAGTTTTTCTTTTATATCATCATATTTTTCGTTAAAAGCTTCCCGGCTTTCGTTA
>JADFYW010000331.1 GCA_015232855.1 Fibrobacteria bacterium | reverse complement strand
GATAAGGAGCTCTTAATTTATTAAGTTCCTTATAAAATTTTGCTTTTTCATCAGTAGTACCAGCCTGATCAAAATAAACCAAATTTTCAAAATACTTTGCTTCTTCAGGAGTATGATCAAGAGCCCCGGATACCTTTGGAATGGTAGAATGTTTTAAATTTCGCGTCCCAGCGACCAGCCTTTCCAGAAAATTAGGACTTTTTACACCCGATCTTCTCGCAAATTCCCGAAATGAAAACCCTTTTTCATTCTGCTTTTTATACTCGCAAATATCGGAGAGGTATTTCCTGTAACCAAAATAAAGGTAAATGTTTGTTTTGTCATCAGTCATATTCTTATATCATAAAGCCAAAACAAACTTTTGTCAACATAATACGCAAATATTTGTAACCTCATAAATGGAAATATTACTGGAGTAAGGGACAGGATCCAGCTGGCATGACGTGAACAGGCTGTTTTGAACTAAAACCACGTAGTTTTCATTCAGGACACCCTTTTCGAGTCCCCCCGGGTTTTGTCCCGGGGCCTACCAATGGTTCTTTTGCTTGTTTTGGGTAAAGTGAATACAGACTCCATGGCTGGGTGACAAGAAAACTGATACTAATGAGCAAGCTTAAATAGCTGTTGTATGTCACCCATTTTAACCGTTACCAGAAGAATTCCCGGTTCTAACGTACCAGTATTAAGCACTATTTTTTGTTGATGGTCATATTTTTTCAAAAAAAGCAACCTTCCATCCGGACTGTAAATAGAGACTTTAGAAATACCGGATTTGGTTAATGACTCCAGTGTAACTTGTCCCAAACCAAAAGAGGTTTTAACCTGACGAGAAACAGAAAAATTATTCTGCAACAAAGGCAGGGTGCCATGGGGTTCCAAAAATACCGGCTGTGTTGACAATTCAAAAGTAAATTTGCCGCTCTCCAGACTATTCGTGTCTGTCAGGAACGCAGTTTCATAGGCTGTCACTTCATTCCCAGTCGCTACCCCAGGTACTGCAACCGTTCGTACTATTTGCTGAGCATTCAGACTATCCAGAGATAGTGTTTTTTTGTCACCTTCCTGAAATCCATCTTCTAAAAAATAATCCCACCATGCAACATATACGTATGTACCTCCCGATTTCACAAAACGGTAGGTATGTATGTTATCTGTGGATCCATCTGATATCGACACCACTTTTTCTAAATCTACTCCTTCAAGCTTTTCTGTCATAAGTTTATAACTGTAATACCCCAATTTTTTAACCCCCAACCCCAAATCACTGGTAAGCGCACCATCATAGATAAGACCGGTATGATCAAAATAGCCATCATCCTGTTTAAACCCCTCCATTAGCCCGAATGCGGGAAAGATCTTCTTTACTCCCCTGGCAAAGGAATACACATGACGCTTGAGATAATCCAAAGCCTGCTGCGCTTCTGTCTGCAGAGGCACCAGACCAAACATCGTAATATCTTTTGGATCACCAGAATAAGAACCCATCTCAGTTACCCAGACAGGAAGTTTACTGTCATACCCGCAACTATCCATCAACTGCCTGATACGGTTATATGCATCCTGGCCGGTTTTAGTATCGATAAAACGGTATTCACCACCAGCGGTCCCATACCAGTGGAAATCCATGATATCAATATACTTCCCGCCAAGCGTACTGAGAATCGGCTGCCAGGTCTTATTAAAGCGTTGAATGTAATCGGAGGGGAAACTTGAAACACCCCCTATCATCATTTGTACTGATGAATCGGCAACTTTAGCAGCCAGATAGGTAATTTTCATAAGTTCAGCAAAATCTTTAATAATAAACGTAGGTTCATTTCCAACCTGCCAATACCTTACAGGATTAACCAACCCCGGCATATCATCTTTCCCGTCGCCATCATAACGTTCGACCAGTTTTGTCACAAAACGCTTATACTGTACCGAGTCAACCGGAAAATATGAACCCGGGATCTGGTAACTATCATTACCCAATGAAACGGTAATATTACCTAATATATTTATACCCTCCGGTACTCTCCGGTAAGATTGATCATACATAGAAAAATCGAGAGTGGTATCTGTAAGAGACTTCTGCACCAGATTCCAGGCAGCATAGACAGTAGGCCTGTGCCATTTTACACCAATGTATTCAGCATCTATAAACCCATTACTTGCATACCCTGTTTTTACTGCTGAAGCAGGATGAAACCCAAAGGGAGAATCTACTTTCGCAGCTTCTGAGTTTAAACTCAACAGAGCAACAAGGGATATTATCGTTATCGGTAATAAGTGATGTTTCATTTTATTCTCTTTCTCACTAAGGTTAAGAAGTAATTTTTTTGATTATCGATTGAAGATTGAAGATTGAAGAATAAAAAGTTCGTAATTAGTTCTTATTCAATGTTAGTGTCAAAATTGTTTGTATGGTAAACGACCACTGTCATCGCCCGGCTTGACCGGGCGGTCCATCCCG
>JADFYW010000330.1 GCA_015232855.1 Fibrobacteria bacterium | reverse complement strand
AGTGTATCACCGGAATCGCTTTTCAATTTCACACGAAGAGTATCTTTTTTGTATAAGTCAGGAGTTTTTGCTGTTACGAGAACCAACAACGATTCACCGGACTGTTCTGAAAAACGGGATACCGGTTTTTTATTCATATCCAGAAACTGAATTTTGGTGACAGTAGCATCCATAATAGTTGCCTGAACGCTGGCCTCAGTTCCAAAAACAGGGTCCACATACCGGGCTACAACATTATCAATATCCTGGCAGGAAAGGATCACATCCATAGTACTTCCACTTTGAGCTTCCACTTTTTGTACCACTCCGCAATATTCTGTTGACGAAACAGAAGTTTGAATGAGGTTCACATTATCAATCTTATCCCCGGAACTGGTACACTCAATCCTATCCAATAAAACGGTGTCTATGGCTGTTGTTGAAAAGGCCTGATCCTGGACACAAATCTTAACTGACTGACTTTGCCGGGTAATAACCAGACCACTGGTGCCATCAGTTACCCTTACGGATTCCTCCATATTTGCTCTTGCAATAGTAATTGACGTCCTCGCGGTATCGCCTTCCAATACTTCTGAAGAGCCGGCAATATGGGTCGCCACCTCCACGGTTATGAGCGCCTTTACATAATACTGGAGTTTTCCATCCCCAGATATAACCTCTGACCGATCATCAAGGATTAAAATAGATGTCCAGATACCCAGTTCCCCTGATTTATTCACAGCGGACAAGTGTATGGTTTCACTATCAATAAGTTTCCTGCCATTAAAATCAGTACTTATTACTGTTATGGTAGCCGTTTTTTCAGTAAGTGAAGCAATGTAATCATCTGAATACTGCAAATAGACCTTTCCTGCATTTGCATCCCACAAGTTCCCAGCCATAAGAATTGGTGGAACAGTCCTATCCTCATTGGTAAACATAATCTGTCCTGGCTGTTGTGTTGCAATACCATACCCAATAATATCTGACTTTTCAGATTTATTGATCGGATTAATATATACCACTTTAAGCTCATCACCGATACGTATTTCAAAACGACCGTTTCCTCCAAATACCGGTGGCGATTGAGAGGCTTCTACCCTGACACCGTATTTTCCGGGTGTAATTTCAGTAAGTGAAAAAACTTCCTGATCAGGATTACTGGCATTTCCTGTACCTTTTTTATTACTGAGAGTAATAACGTATTCTGCAAGGCGGGTTGGGTCAAAAATTGCATCTTCCACCACAACATAAATAGTGGATTCTTTACCTGACAGGGATGAAGTCAATTCTACCCAGTTGGAATCAGAAAAATACACCTTTGCCTCTCTGGCCGCAGGTTTTACGGGAAATACAACTGAAGGGGTGTCTTGTATATTAAAGGGATTGTTCCAGCTGACAGAAACGTTGTCATACACATTCGCCTCAACTATACTATTTCCGGGAATTGCCGCAGATACAAAAAAATCAACGGTATCAATAAATACCAGAGCATTACTCTGTATCTTTGGATCTGAAATAACCATGGCTTCCTGATCTTTCCCGGTAATAGAGGATATATTTATAGTCACCTCTGTAAGAGCTGCATAGGGCGAACTTAATTTCACAATAAATTTAGTATCATTTTCTGTAAGGTTACTTTCACCACCAAGAGGTTCTCCGGTAATTTTCGTTACCTGAAGCGTGGAACGAGTACCTGTTTTTGAATACACTTCAGAAATAGTATCGCTGTTTGTCCATTTTTCTTTGCTTACATAAGCTTCCAGAACTGCATCATTTGTAATTTCAATCTGTGCACCCGTATATTTTTTAAAACCTTCTGAACCAGTCCGGTAAAATATTTCTGCCTCGGGAACAATACTACTCAGGGCTACTATTTGTTTAAACTCAAAAGCAGATCCCGGAGGAGTGGCAACAGGAGGCGGAAGCTGGTTAATACAGATAGAAGCTGACTTATTCACCACCAGAAATAACTGGCCATCGTTATAATCAGAACCATTCGTACCAGGCCCGAGTGACCCATGATAAAAGTAGACAATTTCATATAACACCGATTGATAAGTATACATGATACTGTTCCATGCCCAACCGATGCGATAACCACCGTTACGGACAATTTTTGTTATCGGGTCCAGTTGCGGCATATAGGTAGCGCCGGCCGGAATCATCTGCTTTGCGATGTTTAACGAAAAGTCCAGCCCCGCCTTAACATTTGCATCCGTAACACCACCCCTTGATACGTCAATAAATTCGTTGGATTCAACAAACTGCACTTCCAGTTTTACATCCTTTACTCCTGGCATATTAGGGATTTCCGGCATTACATTGTCATAATCATAAGCATAACCAGGCAACTTTCGCCAATTCGTCAGCATATCATCCGTGAAAATTCCCATGAACTCGGTAAGCAAGGGACGATCTTTTGATAGCGAATCCGGCTCTTCGGTACAATACGGGTCTGCGGCCTGCACAACAGACCAGGCAACTATA
>JADFYW010000032.1 GCA_015232855.1 Fibrobacteria bacterium | reverse complement strand
CGCATATACCTGTCCGCTTAATAATGTTTTAAGGTTTTTAACTGAATATTCTTTTTGAAAGTCTTTTTTAACCTGCGCTAGCTGGGCAGACAGGGCGCTCAGAAAATACATCAGAAAATAGGTGGTATCCAGTTCATGACTTTCAACCTGCCTGATAGAGCGGTAGTAGTCTGCAATATTATGCTCAAAGTAATCAGAGGGAGAAAGAAAGTTGATGAATTTATATTCCGACTTATCCAGTATAAGGTTTGAAAGAGCACGGGCGCTGCGGCCGTTTCCATCGTCAAAGGGATGTACATATACAAAATAATAATGGGCAAGCCCCGCTTTAAGCAGCGGATGAAGGTGGGTGTCATGATTGATCCACTTAATAAAATTTTCCATCATGTTTTTAACCTGGTCTGCCGGAGGGCCTTCATAGACAATGCGGCCAGCGCCGTCTACAACATAAATAGGTCCTTTTCGGTATCGTCCAATAGTAATAGGTCTTGCACGGTGAGTATTATGCATTAATAATTCATGAAGATGGTAAATGAGATTATGACTGACTGCTTCTGTATATGACTTTTGCATAAACTGTAATGCGGCCTTATTATTGCTAATCATCTGCATACTTTCATCAGAAAAAGTCATTTTTTGCTTTGTAAAATTTAAAAGCGCTTCTTCCAGAGAAGTAACAGCGCCTTCAATGCGGCTGGAATAATACGCTTCTTTTTCAAGATTACTATTGGTTAATTTTTGCAAAGTGCTTGAAGAAATTTGGAGTGATGAAAGAAACCCTTTTTGTGACTCGATATCTGAAATCAGTTTAATAAGGTGTTGATGAGGAACAAACCAGAGTTGTTTGCGGTTTTTTGCAGGGAGTTTCGTATATTCGGCTTTTTGCAGACGTTCTTTTTGTGTCTCTTCCCAAACTGTCTGACCGAATTTGCCTTTGATTTTGTGTTTATCAGGATAGTTACTCATTTTTAATCGCCAAATAATCGCCAAATAATCGCCAAATTTTACTAATAAAAACAGCTGAAGTCAAGGCGTTTCGGATATGTTTTAAATATTAGGTTGGACCAAGAAAAAGCCACTTTTTCTATGTGCAACAGCCCAGGTCGACCAGGTGAAAGACCTTTTTACTTCGAAATTTTGGTTAAAGAAGTAATTTTAAGAATAAAAACTGCGCTTAGAGCTGTAAATGGTCCCTTTTTTAAATTAAGACGCAAATTTATGAGCATATGTATGAAAGTTGCCAGTTCATTACAGGCAAATCGCCAATAAAGTTAGAGGAAAAACAGGATCCTCCGTCAACCTTACACTTTCTTCTGTAATTTACAACTCCCTTTCTATATAGTGTAGCAGCTCAATTTCAGATGGTCGGAGTATTAAGAACACTGTAATAATCGTAACTATAGGATATCTCCCGGGGATTAATTAAAATACTCTATATGGTTGAAGCTATTATATGTGGACCCACTGCTGCGGGGAAATCAAAAATTGCTTTTGAATTAGCAAAGGCAAACGGTTTTGAAATTATTTCGGCTGATTCCCGGCAAATTTATAAGGGACTTGAAATTGGTACCGCTCAGGTGAGTCAAAAAGAACAGGAAGAAGTCCCCCATCATTTCATGGGTTTTTTACTCCCATCAGAGCCGTATTCGGTAAATCGTTTCCGGGATGACGTGATGTTACTATTGAAAAACAATCCTGAAAAAAGATTCATTATTGCGGGTGGTACGGGGCTATACATCAGAGCCTTATTGTATCAACAAAAGCAAAAACGACAGGAAGTACCTGATAGTATTAAGCAAATCGTGCATGAAATGATTTTGAATAAAGGTGCTGGAGAAGTGCATAAAGAACTGGCACAAAAAGATCCGCAAGTAGCACTGAAAATTCATCCAAATGACAAATTTAGAATAGCTAAAGCGATGGAGAATCTCTTAACTACCGGGAACAGTTATCAGTTTTATGATTATTCAGATGATACCCATGAGCTCTTTCAAAAAACTAAAATTTTTGTAATAAATCAAAGCAGGGAATGCCTCTATAAAAAAATAAATGAGCGTACACTCTCTATGATAGAGCAGGGATGGGTGGAAGAAGTGAAAACACTGCTAAAAGCCCCAAATGCAGAGGATTTACCGTGTTTAAATGCACTTGGTTATAAACAGATTGTTCCTTATGTACAGAAGCAGTGTGATTTGGAAATTATTGTTAAAAAAGTTCAGCAGCTCACTCGAAATTTTGCTAAGAAACAAATTACTTTCTTTAAATCTCAATTAAAAAACGGCGAATTTATTGATTTTGAGCGGTTTTTGAAAATTGGGAATAAAAATTGCTGGAAATGGACAGAAACCCTTGACGGCTTGCGAGATAGTTAATAATATATAGCGCTCTAAGAAATTGATGAGCCCCTTGAGGCCAGACAGATTTTTAAAATTGTAAGCAATGAACAGTGATACCACAGTGTACGGGAGTCCGAGTTAAGATCGTAAGATTTTAATAAGAGGATGCCCGAGATAATTTTTTGGATTATATCCAGGAAATTCTCGGTAAAGAAAAGTTACAAAACTAATTTTTATGGAGAGTTTGATCCTGGCTCAGAACAAACGCTGATGGCGTGCTTCATACATGCAAGTCGAGCGAGAAGGTAGTGCTTGCACTACTGGGCAGCGGCGAACGGGTGAGTAACACGTAAACAATCTGCCCTTAAGTTGGGGACAACCATTCTAACGAATGGCTAATACCGAATATTGTTAATTTTTCGCATGATAGATTAACGAAAGGCTTCGGCCGCTTGAGGATGAGTTTGCGTCCCATTAGCTAGTTGGCGGGGTAAAGGCCCACCAAGGCATCGATGGGTAGCCGGCCTGAGAGGGTGATCGGCCACATTGGGACTGAGATACGGCCCAGACTCCTACGGGAGGCAGCAGTAGGGAATTTTGCGCAATGGGGGAAACCCTGACGCAGCAACGCCATGTGAGGGATGAAGCATTTAGGTGCGTAAACCTCTGTCGACAGGGAATAAAGGCTGCTTGCAGTCTGAATGTACCTGTAAAGGAAGCACCGGCTAACTTCGTGCCAGCAGCCGCGGTAATACGAGGGGTGCAAGTGTTGTTCGGAATCACTGGGCGTAAAGGGAGCGTAGGCGGAAATTCAAGTCAGATGTTTAATCCCGGGGCCCAACCCCGGTCTTGCGTCTGAAACTGGATTTCTTGAATAGAACAGAGGTGAATGGAATTCCCGGTGTAGCGGTGGAATGCGTAGATATCGGGAGGAACACCAGTTGCGAAGGCGATTCACTGGGTTCATATTGACGCTGAGGCTCGAAAGCGTGGGGAGCGAACAGGATTAGATACCCTGGTAGTCCACGCTGTAATCTATGAATACTAGGTGTCGGATTGGTTAACGATTCGGCACTGCAAGCAAACGCGTTAAGTATTCCGCCTGGGGAGTACGCTCGCAAGAGTGAAACTCAAAGGAATTGACGGGGGCCCGCACAAGCGGTGGAGGATGTGGTTTAATTCGAAGCAACGCGAAGAACCTTACCAGGACTTGACATGAGGGTGCCCGTACGAGAAATCGTGCTTTATACTTCGGTATACACCCTACACAGGTGCTGCATGGCTGTCGTCAGCTCGTGTCGTGAGATGTTGGGTTAAGTCCCGCAACGAGCGCAACCCTCGTCTTTAGTTGTCATGTTACCTTCGGGTAGCGACCCTCTAGAGATACCGCCGTGAATAACGCGGAGGAAGGTGGGGATGAGGTCAAGTCATCATGGCCCTTACGTCCTGGGCTACACACGTCCTACAATGGTCGGTACAGCGAGTAGCAACATCGTGAGATGAAGCCAATCTCTTAAAGCCGGCCTCAGTTCGGATTGCAGTCTGCAACTCGACTGCATGAAGGTGGAATCGCTAGTAATCGCGGATCAGCATGCCGCGGTGAATACGTTCCCGGGCCTTGTACACACCGCCCGTCAAGCCATGGAAGAAGGGAGCGCTCTAAGTCGTGATGGTAACCTCGCAAGAGGAGCCTAGCGCCTAAAGTGAGACTTTTGACTGGGGCTAAGTCGTAACAAGGTAGCCGTACCGGAAGGTGCGGCTGGATCACCTCCTTTCAAGGAGAAAAAGTAAGTGTCTGTAACAGGCACTGACGTTAACCATCCCACTCTTGTATACTGTCGCTGTTTATCGCTTACAATTTTTTTAAAAAGTATTTGATGGATTTTCTTTTAGAAGTTAAATTCAGCAACGCAATTTTTTTTCTTTACGTCCTCGAGACGAAAGAGATTTTTGAAATGATGATAGATTAAAGGGTATCAATCATGTAAGTGAAAACTTATTAAATTGATACGCAATGCGAAGCTCTATTTATTAGAGTTAGCAATTTGTTGAACACAATGCCTGTTTTTAAAATTAAGACTTAAAAGCAATTAAGGGCGTATGGAGGATGCCTTGGCATCAGTCGGCGACGAAGGACGTGATAAGCTGCGATAAGCTTCGGTGAGGTGCACATAACTGTTGACCCGGAGATTTCCGAATGGGGAAACCCAATATACTATGGTATATTATCCAACATTGAATTCATAGATGTTGAGAAGCAAACGGAGTGAATTGAAACATCTTAGTAACTCCAGGAAAAGAAATCAACCGAGATTCCCTAAGTAGCGGCGAGCGAACGGGGAGGAGCCTAAACCAGGTTTAACCTGGTGTTGTAGGGCCAACTATATAGAAGTTATCAAATATTTTTCTAGCAGAAGTACATTGGAAAATGTCACCATAGACGGTTATAGTCCGGTATGCGAAAGAAAAATGTCTTCTTGTTGGTTCCTGAGTAGGGCGGGGCACGTGAAACCCTGTTTGAAACTGGGAGGACCACCTTCCAAGGCTAAATACGAACTGATGACCGATAGTGAACCAGTACCGTGAGGGAAAGGTGAAAAGAACCCCGGGAGGGGAGTGAAATAGTACCTGAAACCGTACGCCTACAATCTGTCGAAGGAAAGACTTGTCTTTCTGACGGCGTGCCTTTTGTTTAATGAGCCAGCGAGTTACTCGTATGCAGCAAGGTTAAGGGCTTAAGGTCCGTAGCCGAAGGGAAACCGAGTGTTAATAGCGCGATTTTAGTTGCATGCGGTAGACACGAAGCCGAGTGATCTAGTTATGGCCAGGTTGAAGCGTGGGTAACACCTCGTGGAGGACCGAACCAGTTAAGGTTGAAAACTTATTGGATGAGCTGTGACTAGGGGTGAAAGGCCAATCAAACTCGGCGATAGCTTGTTCTCTCCGAAATATATTTAGGTATAGCGTTAGAATAGTGTGCAGGGGGTAGAGCACTGAATGGACTAGGGGGCATACCAGCTTACCAAACCCAAACAAACTCCGAATACCTGTTACATGTTTTCTGGCAGTCAGCCCATGGGAGATAAGTTCCATGGACGAAAGGGGAACAACCCGGACCATCAGCTAAGGTCCCTAAGTTTATGCTAAGTGGGTAAGGAGGTGAAGTTACCCAGACAACCAGGAGGTTAGCTTAGAAGCAGCTATCCTTTAAAGAAAGCGTAATAGCTCACTGGTCAAGTGATTTTGTGCCGAAAATTAGCGGGACTAAGCATAACACCGAAGCTATGGGTTCTGTATTTATACAGAGCGGTAGGAGAGCGTTCCGTAGGCCGTTGAAGGTGTATCGTAAGGTATGCTGGAGGTATCGGAAATGAGAATGCTGGCATGAGTAGTGATAATGGGGGTGATGAAACCCCCACACCGTAAGTCTAAGATTTCCTGAGTAAAGCTAATCTTCTCAGGGTTAGTCGGCCCCTAAGGCGAGGCCGAAAGGCGTAGTCGATGGGAACAAGGTCAATATTCCTTGACCAATATAAAAGCGTTATACCGAAGGGGGGACGCAGGAGCTAGAGAGAGCAACCTGATGGATATGGTTGTTTGGAAGCGTAGGGTGCCTGGTAGGCAAATCCGCCAGACATTAGCCCGAGACTTTTGAGGAAGCGCGCTGCTTGCAGCAAGCCAACTCTTTCGAAGGACTGCCAAGAAAAGCCTCTAAGGGAGTTTTTATGTTGACCGTATCGCAATCCGACACAGGTAGACGAGGCGAGTAGCCTCAGGTGTTCGAGAGAACCATGGAAAAGGAACTCGGCAAAATTGCCCCGTAACTTCGGAATAAGGGGTGCCCATAGAGGTGAAGACTTCGCGTCGGAGCTAAAGTGGGTCACAGTAAATTGGTGGGAGCGACTGTTTACCAAAAACACAGGACAATGCAAAGTCGTAAGACGCAGTATATTGTCTGACACGTGCCCGGTGCTGGAAGGTTAATTGGAGGTGTTATCCCCTTGAGGGAGAAGCTCTGAAAAGAAGCCCCAGTAAACGGCGGCCGTAACTATAACGGTCCTAAGGTAGCGAAATTCCTTGTCGGGTAAGTTCCGACCTGCACGAATCGTGTAACGACTTCCACGCTGTCTCATCCATGGACTCGATGAAATTGCAGTACCGGTGCAGATGCCGGTTACCCACATCTGGACGGAAAGACCCCGTGAACCTTTACTGTAGCTTGACATTGAATTTAGGTTGCATATGTGTAGAATAGGTGGGAGGCTGAGATACGTGATCGCTAGATTGCGAGGAGCCGCCTGTGAAATACCACCCTTATGTTATTTGGATTCTAACCACGACCCGTGAAACCGGGCCTGGGACAATGTCTGGTGGTCAGTTTGACTGGGGCGGTCGCCTCCTAAAAAGTAACGGAGGCATCCAAAGGTTCCCTCAGCGCGGTCGGTAATCGCGCGTCGAGTATAAAGGCATAAGGGAGCTTAACTGCGAGACTGACAGGTCGAGCAGGTACGAAAGTAGGGCTTAGTGATCCCGCGGTATAGTGTGGAATTGCCGTTGCTCAATGGATAAAAGGTACTCCGGGGATAACAGGCTTATCTCCCCCAAGCGTTCATAGCGACGGGGAGGTTTGGCACCTCGATGTCGGCTCGTCACATCCTGGGGCTGGAGAAGGTCCCAAGGGTTTGGCTGTTCGCCAATTAAAGTGGCACGCGAGCTGGGTTCAGAACGTCGTGAGACAGTTCGGTCCCTATCCGATGTGGGCGTTTGATACTTGAAGGAACCTGACTCTAGTACGAGAGGACCGAGTTGGACGAACCTCTGGTGTATCAGTTGTCGCGCCAGCGGCATTGCTGAGTAGCTATGTTCGGCAGAGATAAGCGCTGAAAGCATCTAAGCGCGAAGCTCCTCCTGAGATTAGGTATCACCGTAACTTTAAGTTACCTGAAGACCCGTTCGAGACTAGGACGTTGATAGGTCACAGATGTAAGCTCAGTAATGGGTTGAGTCGAGTGATACTAATAGGTCGTGAGGCTTTTATCTTAATTTCAAATCTAGGCAATGTTCAGCAAATTTCTAACTGTAATAAGCATGTAGCATTATCTTTAATCTATCAAAATTTCAATAAAATTTTCGGTGACTATAGCAAGAGGGTCACACCTGTTCCCATCCCGAACACAGAAGTTAAGCCTCTTAGCGCCGATGGTACTGCGGTCTTTTGCCGTGGGAGAGTAGGTCGTCGCCGGAATAAAAATTAGCCCTCTTATGAGGGCTTTTTTTATGAAAAAAAATTAGATGGATAAATTGGTTTAAGAGAATGTTTCGGGGTTTTAAATTTCATCAAGCCCTAAGGCGAGATTCACATATTCTGCAGGGGTCCCGAGTACAAGAGTATCATGCTCATTATGTATGTTGCTTATTGCTATTTTGCAGCCTTTATCTGTCATATTTTTGTATACAGCACTTATAAACATATCTTTGCCTTTTTTATAAAATTCAAGGTATGTCTTTGAAGACTTAAAACCATAAAATCCGGACGTTGCTAAATTGGAAATAACCATTTTTTCAGCTATGGTTTCCATGAAGCCATCATCTCTTTTTAGTACGTAGCTGTATGTTCGGTTGTTTGAATTAAATACGTCAATAAATCCGTCATATTTGGCTAAATTTGACTCTGCTTCTGATATGTTTCGGTTATAAAGAATAGTGTCAATGTTGTGGAAGACAATAGGTTCATTCTTTTTAATGCCGCATTTTAAAAGAAACTCTACCCCAACTGCTGCAGTTTCGGCCTGTCCGTCGGTATCCTGGATTAAAATAAGGTTATCTCTTGAAATCCCAAGTTTATCAAGAATGCATCTTATATGAGGCATATATATTTCATCTCTTTTATTGGCCACAAGAAAAACCTGCTTAAATTTTTTTTCACGCATAAGTTCTGTTAGAATTACCGCAACAATAGTCCGGTCTCCCCACGGCAAAAGAAATTTTGGGAGTTTATATCCCTCATTAATGAAACGAGAATATCTCCCTGCCATAGTAAGTATTAAATTCATTATATGCTCCTGGATTACCGTTTTCCTATGGTAGTGTGTTTAATGCCATTCATTAGTTGGGAAAATAGTAATGTCTTTTAAATACACATTATTCGGAAGGTGGACAATAAAGTCAATAGTTGAAGTTATATCCCCTGGCTTTAATAATTGAGATGTATCACCGGGGTACTCGTTTTTTTTGTTCCAAAGGGGAGTGTTAATACCGCCAGGATAGATTGTTGTCAGTAAAATTTTCTGATGAAGTAATTCCTGGCCAACAGCTTCTGAAAAGCCTTTCAGGCCGAATTTGCTTGCACTATAAATGGCTTGTCCTTCAATGCCATGGAGGCCAGCAACTGAACTTATATTTATGATTCTTCCGCCCTTACAAAAACATTTTTGTTTAATTGCACTTCGGATAGTAAATATTGACCCCTTCAAATTAGTATCAATAATAGAATTGATGTCTGAATCAGTACATTTTTCAAGAGAACTCCATTTGAAAATCGCTGCATTGTTCACAAAAGCATTAATTCGGTTAAATTTCTTTTTTATTTGCTTAAATATTTTGTTTACGTTATCGCCGGAAGAAACATCCAATTCATAATAAAAAAAATTATTTCCTAATTCGGTCTGCAACTCTGAGAGTTTTTTTGTATTCCGAGATAGTCCAATAGTTATCCAGTTTTGGGAAATAAAATGGCGAACGAGGTCTTCTCCGACTCCTCGTGATGCTCCGGTAATAGCAATAACGGGTGCCATAATTATTTTTTAAACTCCATGTTTAGCTGTTTCATGCTTTGTACGGCCTTTTTGATTTCTTTAAATGTTACATCATTTAAAAAAGTAGATTTTCCAATAGTGACAGGAATTGGTAAATTTTGGTCTCCATTTCGATGTTTTACAGTATCTTCGAGGGCTTCTAATATAACCAGGGGATTGTAACATAATTGGTGTTCTGTTGGCAAACCTGTATTTTTTATTAATTTGAAAACGCGATTAAGCTCACCCTTCGTTAACATTTTTCTATTTCTTGATATGATACAGGAAAGTAAAATATCAAGGGTAACAGCTTGACCGTGAGTTAATGGTTGTTCTCCTTTGTCATGAATAGACCTCATTTCAATAATGGGACTGAACGAATGACCAAAATCAACTTGTCTCTTTAGTATTTTTTCCCAAAGATTTTCCTGGAGCTCGTCTTTCATGCCGGTCACAGAACGATTGATTATTTCATCAGCAAATGGGCAACCGTTAAATTTTTTATCTACTAACTCGGAACTGGCCTGTTCCAGTAATTCGAACAGGTGTAGATCCTTTACTACAGCCATTTTAATAATTTCACCTACTCCAGAGCGAAATTCAAGTTCCGGCAAAGTCTTCAGAAAGGATTTATCAAGATAAGCGGCGATAGGAGGAGCATAACTTCCCAGTCGGTTTCGTCTGTTCTCAAAATTAATTCCTGTTTTTACGCCGACACTGGCATCAATAAGTCCTATAAGCGTTGTTGGAACTTTGATATAGGGGATTCCTCGTCTATAAAGACTTGCAGCTAAACCAACAACATCAAGCAGTACTCCGCCACCGATGGCGATTAATGGTTCACTTCTTCTTAAAACACCAAACTGTTCAATTTCTCCTAAAATATAAAGTAGTGAATCCAAATTTTTGTTTTCTTCAGTCAAATCTACAGGGACTATATGATAGTTTGTATGATTTTTCTCAAAGTAATTTCTTATGTCGTGAAAATAATGATGGCAGACTGTTCTTTCTGCAATTATTAACCTACGCTTTCCTATTCCTTGGGTGCCATGGCATAGTAAATCCGGATTGGACGGATTTAATATATTCGGAGAATTTTTGATTTCATATTCGACGGAAAGCTCTGTTTTGACGGTCCAACGGCCTTCTTTTAGTTCGTTCTGTTCAGGTTTTTTCATGTATCTTTCGCTTTTAGTTGATGCCAAAGGTAGGAAGCCAAAGCATAGAATAATAACATTTTACTGGAGTCAACGACCATCTTAAAAGGAAGCATGCGAATAAACTGAGATATTTCTAATATTGAAATTGCTTTTATCTCATCATCAGAACAAGTTCTGTTTATATAGCCTGTAAAAAGCTCATTAAATGCAATAAGAGTGGTGGGGACTTCAATATTACTGGAAATGCAATTTTCAAAAACTACACATCCTTTTGCGTTGTATAGCTCATACAGACTGTTTGATGATTGGTATATCTGTGAATATTCGGCCAAAATGGAATCGATCACATTTTCTTCATAGGGGTCAATGAATACAATCCGTTCCTGGTCCGGGATGTATAACATATTTTCTAAGGTGAGGTTTCCATGAGTAAAAGATTCATAATCTTTTTGGTATACTCTCATTGCCATCGCTTCATAGTCTGAGTATTCATGCAGGAATGAATTTACTTCTATACCATTAAAAACGATAGTATCATATTTAAGGAAATTTGTGAACACATCGTTTTGATTGCAGTCTTTTAGTCGCTGATGTACTTCTTCATGTAAATAAAGTCGCATCGCGTGTTTGGATGTTGGAAGTTTTATTTCATGAAGGTAATCCATAGCGGATACTAATTTTTCAAAAAAAAGCTTCGGATTGCTATTTTTCGAGTTCTGGCATAAATATTCTTGTGCATTAAAAGAATTTTCAAAATATTCAATATCAAAATAGGCATGAGTTTCTGTGCTGCCATAATCTAACAGATTGGGAAAAAGTCCCGGGTATTGAAGTGAAAAACGTTGAATTTTTTTTAACTGAGAGTACCAACGTTGAAAGCCATATTCCCGGTTTTCAGTTAAGGAAACGTTTTTTCTGATAAATTTAAAGCCATTTTCATCTTCCAGCAGATAGGTTCCGCTTAGTGAACCTCCCTTCATGCGCACAGTATTTACAATTTTATTCATGAGTTGAGTTTTTTAAAATTTTATTTATGAAACCACCAAAAATCTGTTTCGTCCTGGGCTTCTTCAATTTTTATCTCTTTATTGTAATAGTCGTATATACATCTTGGCCAGATGGTATCTTCATATATTTGATTGTGAATTTTATTCAACATAGATCTGAAGACAGGAGAGTGTTTCTTTAAAAAAACCTTACATCTTGTTTCAAACTTTTTAAACACTGACCATTGCTCAATACTTTTTATTTTTTTTTGCATTCGTCTAAAATCACGTCCCAGTGGCACTAAATCAGTATATGGTTTTAGCCTGGTTTTAAGAAAGTATTCTTCTTGAGCCAATTTATTGTTTATTTGCTCGATAGGTTGGAAATGCTCCTCTATAAATTTGGAAATAGTGGGACCTTTACAAAGGTTAAATTCTTTTAAATACCATGCTTGTAGAGCCGTACCCAAACCCGAATTTTCGGGAAACCTTCCCCTGTTCAGGTGAAGAAATCCAGTACTCTTTTGATAATTCATGGGTAAAGCATGGTTTGCTGGCGCTAGATAACACGGGTGGTTATCCCAATAAACCATATCAGAAAAATCGCTATAGTGATGAAAATTCTTTAATCCCAATTTTATCATGACAAGAATAGGCAGCATTCCGTGAATATTGATTTTAGTGGGAATGAGATCCGTTGTATTAAAATTAAAGAAATTATGCTCTTTTGCAGCGCTACTTTTTATAAACCAAAACATATCATCTAAAGAACCAACGGGCATCCCATCCTTGGAATAAAATCCGTAACCATAACCTCTGGCAGCAAAGGTTTTTTCTTTTGCAATGATTGTTTCCAATAGCTTTTGCAGCTTTTCTTCGGACAACATCCAACCATCCATGTGAGTATGCATTATCCAATCACAGTCTTTGTCTTTAAGAAGAGCTTTACAGCCTTTTTTGATAGAATCCATCACTCTCATATTCAAACCAATATACTGATTGATATGGGACTGTGTATCACTGTAAAGAATCGGATCTCCTTGTGTATAATAATCTATATCGTCCATATTTATTCTTTTTGGACCGTCAGGATGATTACAACACACAGAAATTTTATAAGAGCCCTTAAAATTATGTCGTATAATATCAATAAATAATGCTAATTCTTCAAAAGCGTGGTGAAGTGATATTGCGATTCCTAGTGTCATATTATAATTGATATAAAAAAATACGATCCAAATACTGATTTTTTTTAAGTCGTTACCTATAATTTTTTCTGATTATTTCCTGAAGTTGCTCTACTCTTATGGGCTTGGAAATATATTCATCCATGCCTGACTCAAGGAATTTTTGTTTAGCTGGTTGATATTTGTATTTTTCTGGGGTAAGAGTAATGGTAGTGTTACTGTAAATATTGAACCCTTATTAACCTGGCTTTTCATATCAATTTTTCCATTCATTAAGCCAGTTAGTCGGTCAACGATGGACAATCCCAGACCAGTTCCTTCATACTTTCTGTTTATAATGTCATTACCACGGGAAAAAGCTTCAAATACTGTGTTTTGAATATCTTCAGGGATACCAATTCCAGTATCACACACCTCAATTTTTAAGATACAGTTATTGTCTTCTAAAATGCTATTGGCTTTTACTTCCACAGAGCCCTTTTCTGTAAATTTTATTGCGTTCCCAACAAGATTGGTGATTATTTGTTTGATACGAAGTTCATCACCGAGAAGTATTTCTGGTATGGATTTGGAGATGGAGGTGGCAAGCGTAATATTTTTATTAACTGTTTGAATGGAAAAGAGCTTTGTTACCTGATCAATCAAGGAAGTAAAATTAAATTCCTCTGATAAAATACTCAGTTTTCCAGCTTCGATTTTTGCGATATCTAAGATGTCCTGAAGAATATTGACTAATGCGATTCCGGATTGCTTAATACATTGAAGGTGATCCCGTTGTTCCTTGTCTGTAATGGACATTTCCAGAACCTGTGCCATCCCAAGTATACCGTTTAGTGGCGTGCGTAATTCATGACTCATATTTGCTAAGAAGGTAGATTTAGCATGGTTTGCCGCTTCAGCACGATCTTTTTCTTTGATTAAGGCCTCTTCACGGTATTTTAATGTCGTCATATCTCTGCATGAAACAATAATAGCAGGCTTTTTATTATAAATTGTTTTATTCAGTCTAATATGAACCGGAAATTTACTACCATCCTTTCTCGTGTGGGTAGAATCAAAACTACATTGTGATTTTTCCCTAAGAAGTTCGACCACTTTAAATGCACTTTCCTTAGAAAAATTGCGATCAATATCAGGTACGGAAAGTCTTAGAAGTTCCGCTTTTGAAAACCCCAGAGTGCGGTGAGCCGTTGGGTTTATATCAATAATACGTAGGGTTTCCAAATCAAGAATCCATAATTGGTCAGAAATATTGTCATACAGTTTTTGTAAGTTTAAACGTTGTTCATCAATATTTTGCTCGAATTCTTTTTGTTTTGTTATATCAGTTGCAATTCCTCCGATGCGAATAGCCTTCCCATTTTTATCTTTAATTATATTTTTTTTATCCTGCAACCATCGTATGGATCCGTCTTTATGTATTATGCGATAAATGGTGTTTGCATGATTGAGTCGATATAGTTCTTCGTGACTTTTGTTCACAATATCCCTATCTTCTGGATGAGTGATTGAATGCCACAATGCAGGATTATCCCTGAACTCTTGAATGGTTCTTCCATAGACTTTTTCAACTGCTTGGCTGATATAGAGTATATTACTCTGCATATCTGCTTCCCAGATAACATCATCAATAGATTCCAACAGCTGATTGAAATTTCGGTTGGTTTCTTTAAGTGCAATTTCTGTTTTTCTTCTATCACTTACATCACGGAAAAGCCCCAGATTACAGGTTTTACCTTCAACTGTTATTGCTTGGGTATTGATGTCAGCGTAGAAAATCGAACCATCTTTTCGCAGGCAGGGCAATTCTTTTGCAATTTGGTAAATGCCTTTTGCTTGTTTCTCGAAAGCATCAATGACCATGGGCAAATCATTTTCAGGATGAATTTCTGATACAGAAAGTTGTAAGATTTCATCTTTGCTGTATCCCAATAACTGACAGATACTATTATTGGCATCTATAAATTTCATAGTTGAGACATCAGCCAGAAGAATACCATCCTGACTTTGCTCAAATATTTGCTTATAATAATTTTCAGATTTCATTGCCGTTAACCCTTTGATTATCTCATATAATGATCACTGGTGCAATAAAAAAGGGGAATGGGTAAGTCCTGATATTATAAAGGAATAGATAATCTGTTTGCTCTGGAAATAGAAAATATGATATACTGTAATGATGGACAAAGGAAAACCTCTTAGCGCTGAACAAAAAGCAAGCAAGTTTTTAAAAATTGCTTCTCAATTTCGATTAGGGAAATTGTCTACAGAACGCCCCCATCCCAAAACGCATCATCTTTCCATGTTGGCTCAGACAAGATTGCCTGAAGCGATTAATGTCCTGAAAAAAGTTGATATCGGTGCTTTGGACATCCTTATTCAAAAAAGTGATTTATTAAGACCGCTTTATTCTGCAGTTAAGAAGACTCTTCGGCAAGGGGGGAAAATATTTATTTGTGGATGTGGAGCAACAGGGAGGCTTGCCCTTTCTTTGGAATATTTTTGGCGTAGTGAGAATAAAGGCACTTCCCTTAAAAATAGTGTCATTGGGTTTATGTCTGGGGGAGATGCGGCAATCATTCGCTCGATAGAATATTTTGAAGATCATCCGGAGTATGGGGCTCGACAGCTGATGGAGTTGGGGTATACTGAAAAAGATTTGTTTATCGGCTGTACTGAGGGTGGAGAAACGCCCTATGTCATAGGAGCAACTGAAGCTGCTTGTGAAGTAAAGGGTAATGATGTGTTTTTTATATATGGTAATCCAGACAAACTTTTACGGAAATTGGCAATAAGATCAAAAAATGTACTCCGTAATAGTTGTATTAACAAAATTAATCTGGACAGTGGCCCAATGGCTGTTGCGGGAAGTACGCGTATGCAATCTTCCACCCTTATCATGGCTGCTGTGGGGATGGTGTTACAATATATAAATCATCCCTTTTCCAGAGTAGTACGTGAAATCAAAAACCTTAGGACTGTATATAATAATATGGCGTTATCCTTTCTGGAGTCTTTTATATGTTGTGAATCTGGTATATACCAGGATAAAGATTATGTGTTGTATCGCACCAATAAAAATCTTGCAATTACTATTTTAACGGATACAACTGAGCGTTCACCTACATTCAGTTTGCGACCCTTTGAAAATGAGAGGGATGTACCAAAACTTTTTTCTCTTTGTTATTTGTATTTGCCTGGGGCTAAATCAGCGGCTCAAGCCTGGACTATGCTGTTTAACCGAAAGCCCCGTACCCTCATTTGGCCAGATAAAGGTGAAAAAACAGGTAATGAGCAATTGTTGGGGTTTGATATTAGCAATAATCTGCTAAAAAGAAGATTGAAAGGACCATTAAAAAACAAACATCATGAATTTGAAATAACCGGTGTAAGTGGAGGCATAGCATTCAGACTAGAACAAAAGAAATATGTTATTCCGATTGATCATACAAACATTTTACAGAAGCACTTAATATTAAAAATGATTCTCAATATCCATTCGACTTTGGTTATGGGACGGTTAAAAAGATATGAAGGTAATCTTATGACCTGGGTATATCCGACAAATAATAAACTCATTGACCGAGCAGTACGCTATATTCAAATGTTGGCAGCTAAAAAGGGTGTACAGATTTCCTACTCACGGGCAGTGAAAGAGGTTTTTCTTTTTCTGGATAAAAGTCCTGGGAACAATTCAGTGGTAGTGGAGTGTCTCAAAAACCTTACGAGCTAGTGATTTAGAGCTATTCAAATTATTAATTGAGTTTTTCTTCAAACCCATGATGAAGCCCCTTAATATTTCTATTGAGTAGCTTTGTTAATTGCTTTTTAATTTTACTCCATTGGATATGCGAAGAACATCCAGAGGAACCTCCACATTGAGGCAAGCCTAAGAAACAACCTTCTAAGAAGTTCTCTCCTTCAATTGCGTGCACAATATGGATTAGTTTTATTTTTGAAGCATCTTTGGCCAGTGTAAAACCTCCGAATTTTCCTTTAGTAGACATGATCAGGCCTGATTTAACAAGGGACTGAAGGATTTTCCCCAAAAAATGCTGGGGTTGGGAAAGTCTTTCTGCCAATTCAACTTGGGAGATGAGTTTTCCCTTTGGTTGACCGGCAAGATAGATAGCTGCTTGCACTGCGTAAGTGCATGTTTTATTAAAAATAGCGGACATAGTGAGTTAATATAAGATAATTAACTCCGATAAAAAAGTGTGTTTAATTAAAAAAATAAAAAAGTTACGGGTTGCAGTTTTTGGCGATTAAATTTTAGAAAAAAAATACCTGCATATGTATGCAGGTATTTAAAAAAAAGATGTTACAAGGCATCCTCTCCACATTCACCTGTTCGAACACGTACAGCCTTTTCTACAGAAAGCTGGAATACTTTACCGTCACCCATCTTTCCGGTACGTGAAGAAGACACAACTGCTTCAATTACTGCTTCTGCGATTTCGTCTTCTACCACCATTTCTACTTTGAGCTTAGGAATAAAATCGGTTTTATATTCACTGCCTCTATACAGTTCTGTATGTCCTTTCTGTCGGCCAAAGCCTTTGACTTCTGTTAGGGTTATGCCTTTTACGCCTTTCTCCTGGACTGCTACTTTCATCTCATCCAGCTTGAATGGCTTGATATATGCAATAATCAGTTTCATGATAGTGCTCCTTTTCAAATGTTAAAATTCGGCGATAAGTTCAAGTCCTGCAGAAAATCCGGTATCACCCTCTTCCGGGAAAACTCCTCCTGCCCATAACCATACTTCTAAATCATTAATCGGATAAAAATATGCAGTGGGTACGACCCAAATCTGACTTTCATCAAAGAGATGATATTCAAGCGGAAGACCTACCGCAAAAAGATCATTTATAGTGAGGCCCGGTTCAATATATGCAAACATCTCTTCACCGATGTTAGAAACTGGTGTTGCTGTTGAGTCTGTGTTAAATGCCTGATAATAGGTGCCGGCGATTGAAAATTTCCCCATGGTATAGGACGGTTCAATGAGTATGGTGAAGTTTGCGTCTGCTCCGTTTTCAGCTAAGGCACCCATAGTTGCATTCAGAGAAAAATCTCCGGAAAGACTGAATTCCAAAGCAGCATGCCAGTCTGTTTCTACACCTCCAAGCCGTATGTCAGCAAGGGGTTTAAATGAAAGGTTTTCATTTAAAGAAAAGTCGTATGCGGCATAGAACCCTGCCTGATTATTAGCCAGGTCAGAACTTCCCATATATAAAGACAAACCTTGAATATCGATACCTGCACCTCTGATGTATTTCTCTGACATAACAGAACCATAAGCTACGGGGCGCTTATATGCGTAATAGCCTAACTGACCGGCATTATATACCATGTCACCGACATAGAGTGTCGTTATTTCATTAAGGGTCCATGAGAGAGCAATGCCATCAAAAATTAAATTTCCCCAACGATTGACTGCAGGTGCCCCACCATAAGGTACATTGCCAGTTAAAAAAGTGGTATAAAGCTGAACTGATACTGCTTCTGAAAAAACAATATTGCTAGTCAGGTCAACTTCCTGGTTGCTCTGCCAGGCAGGCTTTTTAAATTCATTGTTTACATCAATTGCAACATCAGCATCCAGGTAACCGTTGAAGGTAACTGCTTTTTTATTATCTTCCGCTAAGGTAATTGAAATAAATAATAACGTGTATAAGAGTGAAACGCTAAGGTAAAGAGAACGTGATATTTTATTGTTCATTTTTTCTCCAATGGGTTAATGTGTAAATCCTGAATTTATAGTACATCAATTTTCGTGCCAAAAAAAAAGGCTGAAAAAAAAGAATATTGGGGGAAAGTTGATGTTGCGGTGTGACAAAAACTGACAATAAAGTTTTTATTGAACAATTTTCAAATTTTGTCATTTCCTGTATAGTCTTCAAAATTGAAAATCGGCTCTTTTTGTTTAAAAGCGTTGTGGTACGCATTTTGCTTCTCCATAATTTTCAGAGTTTATCACAATCTATGAAGACAGGAGATTAAAAATGAAAAAGATAATATTTACATCAGCGGTTCTAGCGGGGATTCCAACTCTGGCCTTTTCGTCCGACGGTGATGTATCTGCAGGATTATTCACTGCTAACAATATATGGATGATGTTGTGTACCGCACTGGTATTTATCATGCATCTTGGTTTTGCTACTCTGGAAACAGGTTTGACTCAGTCAAAAAACACGGTGAACATTCTATTTAAAAATACATTCATTGTATGTTTTGGTCTTATAAGCTATGCATACATAGGTTTCGGTTTAATGTATCCCGGAGATTTTAATGGGTTTATTGGTTTTGCAGGATTCGGTTTAAGTTTACCTGATAATGGACTGCTTGCGAGTTATGCGAGTGGTGGATATACCTATTGGACTGACTTTCTCTTTCAGGGAATATTTGCAGCCACTGCTGCAACCATTGTTTCAGGAGCGGTTGCTGAACGGGTTAAATTGAGTTCATTTATGCTTTTTACAGTTATATATGTGTCTTTTATTTATCCGTTGGTAGGGTCCTGGAAATGGGGGGGCGGTTGGCTTGATAAGCTTGGGTTTTATGACTTTGCCGGTTCCACCCTGGTTCACAGTGTGGGTGGCTGGGCCGCTCTTGCTGGTGTTTTATTGTTGGGACCCCGTTTAGGAAAATATGTGGATGGCCAGATTAAGCCGATTCCGGGTCATAGTATGCCACTTGCTGCTATAGGGGTATTCCTTCTCTGGTTTGGCTGGTTCGGGTTTAACGGTGGCTCAGTATTAAGCGCTGACCCTGCTGCGGTTTCTTTGACGCTTATGACAACTTGTATAGCCGCTGCTGCCGGTGGTATCGCTGCAATGATGACTTCCTGGTTTGCTTTTAAAAAACCTGATTTGTCGATGTCCTTAAATGGTATACTGGCAGGCCTCGTAGGGATTACAGCGGGAGCGGATAAGATGGGACTTCACTCGGCGATGATTATTGGTTTAATTGCAGGTTTGATTGTTGTTTATGCGGTTATGTTCATCGACAAGATTAAACTTGATGACCCCGTAGGTGCAATATCTGTTCATCTTATTTGTGGGGTATTCGGGACTTTGGCGGTTGGAGTTTTTGGTGAACTTGCAGGTGTAAAACAGTTCTTTATTCAGTTACTCGGAGTAGGAGCGTACGCAGTTGTTTGTTTTGGCTCTGCGTTCTTGATTTTCTTTGTGTTAAAATCCACAATAGGGTTGAGGGTAAGTGTTGAAGAAGAACGTGAAGGCCTTGATCTCGGTGAACATGGCATGGAAGCATATTGCGATTTTGTAAAGGGAGGTAAGTTCTAAATCTTTTTTCCGAATCACACTATTAGGTCTGCTCTACCTTGTGTAAACAAGTCTTGCAGGCCTTTTTTATGCATTTAAATTTATGATAGTGATAGATATTCATTTTTCAAAATAAAGAGTTTTTCTTTTAACATCTTATTTATAACATGTCTCAACTGATTTTCATCAAACTGTGTTGTTAAGCTATTGACTGAAATGCGTTTTGATTTCAAGAGTAATTTAACCAAATTTCCACGAACCCATCGATCAGAACCTTCAAACGTCCCCTGTTTGCTTAAAGGAGCAATACCTGTTTTTCTTGCGGTTACTACCATGGAGCCATAATCCATTAAGGCGTTATGCCAGATTCGGGATTTTTTTTCAGGTATACAGTCAAGGGCAAGAGCTTTTAATTCTTCCAGTGGTGTTTTTTCATCTAAAGAAAACTCATAAATGAGTACCCTTCTGATGTTGGTATCGAGTACGGGTACGGGTTTATTAAAAGCAAATGCGAGAACCGCATGGGCGGTATAGGGGCCGATTCCTGGAAGTTTGAGAAGACTTTGCTCGTTCCTGGGGATTATTCCGTTATTTTCTTTGCAGACGATTTGTGCGAGTTTTTGGAGATTAAGGGCCCTGTTATTGTATCCAAGACCTGACCAGTACGATAGCAAGGTCCTTTTTCGTGCCCTTGAAAGGGTTAACGTATCCGGGAAACGGTCTATAAATTTAAGGTAATAACCGATAACCCTGTCAACCTGGGTTTGTTGCAGCATGATTTCAGAAACCAGAACGGTATAGGGGTTACGGGTTTTTCGCCAGGGAAGGTCCCGTTTATTCTTTTTGTACCAATTCAGAACTTTTTTTTGAAATAGTAATTTGGCTTTTGATGTTAACATGGAACTGATGTAATAAAATCGATGGGTTTATCTACTAGCACATTGAACACATGATTTAGCCTCTGGAATGTATAATAATCTTTTTATAGGAATGGGGTTTTTACACCGCATGCAAAGGCCAAAATCGGGCTTTTCCAGATTAGATATAGCCGTTTCAAGAGCTTGTTTGCGGTTTCTTGATTTAATCAGAGCCGATTCATTGACCGCTTTATTATTTATGGCGTCCATACGGGTTATTCTGCCCAAAGCGTTATCCGGACTGATGGGTTGTGTTACCTCAACAAGGCTTTTTATCTGCGCTTCCAGCTGGGAGAGCTCTGAGTTGATTTTGTCTTTAATTTCATTTTTGTCTTTTTCATCCATTGTATGGCCTTTGATATTTGTCCGTAATCTAAGTAATATACATTACAAAGTATCTTTGGCCAGATACTTAATAAATGAATGAATAAAAGAAAAAACTTCCCTCTTTGCAGAGGGAAGTTTTATTAAAAGTGTCGTTTAAAATTAAAGTGTGTTTATTGGTTGTGTGGAGCTTTGATTTCAACAACAGTCGTAGAACTATTTCCGCTGTTATCTGTAGCAGTAATTGTTACAGAATAAATCCTGCCATCTCCTTTTCCTTTGCGTTCTGAACGGAGATTCAGGATGATAGTGCCAGTTGATTGTTCAATATCAATAATTTCAAAATCGGGAATAGGAGTTCCATCCTTTTCAAATTCTAGGGTTTCGCTGCTCGCAATCTCAACAGTGAGTACCACTGGTTGACCCGAATTATCAGCTGCATTTGCCTCAATCACAACTTCTTGCATTTTGTGGTTTGGCGGCCACAGTATTTGAGTGGATGCCAATGGTGCTAGAGTGGGGCTCTCACTGTCTTTAACTTCGACGGTAATTTCAGAAACAACTTCGTTATTGGCTGCATCAGTAGTAATCAATTGTATGGTGTGTGTTCCCAATCCAATATCAGAAGATGAAATGAAAAATTCCGGTAATACCTCAGTACTACCCCCATAAAGAGGTGTTGCTATACCTGAGGAAAGAATGTTTCCGTCAAGTACCCACTGAAAGTCAATCTGGTCCCCATCATAATCGGAAACTTCGCCGGTTAATACTATCTCATCGATACCAAGTTGATATACACCTCCACCACTTGCTACTGCAATAGGAGAAGAGTTTCCAACAGTCACGGTAATAACATCCTCAACAGTAAGTTTTCCATCTGTAACAACAAGGGTAAAGCTATGAGAGCCTTGAGATAGTGGCGGGGCGTCATTAAGATCTAATTCACAAAGACCGTTTACAACTTCTGATTCTATTAATACAGAATCCTCATACATCCAGCGATAAGTAAGTTCATCTTCATCAGGGTCACTGGCGGTTCCTTCAATTATGGCAGTATTTTGATCCTGTGATAGAATTTCAAAATTATTTCCTGCATCTGCATTAGGTGGATTATTAGGAGGTAAAGCCTCACAGAAAAGCGTATTGGTACCAGATTCAATAGAAAGGGAACCTTTGGCTGATGTAACCTGGACTACAGGGGAGGAAAATTTTACTGTTCCATCTGCAAGAAGTTTAAAATAAATATTTCCGAAGGTTGAACTTTGGAGAAACATTTGGTTGGCCGCCATTCCAAAGCATTGGATTTTAAATGGGGTTTGGATTTGGTCGCCGGCTATATATTTGGTTTCACCAATTAATTGGCTCCTTGCATTGTTTGCATATAGCTGAAAATACACTTGATTGATAGAACTTGAATTGAGAGCATAAACTACTAAGTTAAAATCGATATTATTTTGAATAGTAAGAGTACGTGACCCATTGTCAGCGATCGTCAATATTCCGCTTGTTGTCACAAGTTCTCCATTATTATCGAGTTTAAAGTAAGTATTACCAAAAGCAGAGGTTAAGAGGAATCTCTGATTCTCCACCATTCCGTACATTTGGAACGATTGGCCATTTGGTAAATCACTTCCTGGAAGATCGTATATTGCTTCAATCAAATTGCTTCTGGCATTGGTAGCATATAGGAAAAAATATACCTGATTCATTGATGTTGGATTACTGCCGTTAATAGTTAAATCAAAGTCAATATTATTTTGAATAGTAATGGTACGTGATGCATTATCAGTGGTAGCTGAAATTCCACTGGTTACCACGAGTTCTCCATTATTATCGAGTTTAAAGTAAGTATTACCAAAAGCAGAGGTTAAGAGGAATCTCTGATTTTCCACCATTCCGGACATTTCAACTGTTATGCCATTTGGTAAATCACTTCCTGAAAGGTCATATATGGCTTCAATCAAATTGCTTCTGGCATTGGTAGCATATAAGAAAAAATACACCTGTTCCATCGATGAAGGTTTACTGCTATTGATAGTTAAATCAAAATCAATGTTATTTTGAATAGTAATGGTACGTGATGCATTATCAGTGGTAGCTGAAATTCCACTGGTTACCACCAGTTCTCCAATATTATCGAGCTTAAAGTAAGTGTTACCAAAAGCAGAGGTTAAGAGAAATTTTTGGTTCTCGACCATTCCGGACATTTCAATCGTTATGCCATTTGGTAAATCACTTCCTGAAAGGTCATATATTGCTTCAATTAATTGGCTTCTAGCATTGGTAGCATATAAGAAAAAATACACTTGTTCCATCGATGAAGGTTTACTGCTATTGATAGTTAAATCAAAATCAATGTTATTTTGAATAGTAATGGTATGTGATGCATTATCAGCGGTAGCTGAAATTCCACTGGTTACCACCAGTTCTCCAATATTATCGAGCTTAAAGTAAGTGTTACCAAAAACAGAGGTCAAGAGGAATCTCTGGTTCTCCACCATTCCGGACATTTCAACTGTTCTACCATTTGGTAATTCACTTCCTGGAAGATCATATATTGCTTCAATTAATTGGCTTCTCGCATTAGTAGTATATAGGAAAAAATACACCTGATTTATGGATGTGGGTTTGTTACCGTTCAGTGTTAATGTGAAATTAACTGTATTATTTATTGTTGCAGTATTACCTTCCATAGTTATGGGTTGTCCTGCAGAGAATGTTATATTCCCCGTTTCGTCTATGTTGTAATAAAAATTGCCAAAAGCTGTAGTTAAATAGTGAGTACCCGTGTTAACACCAGATTTCGAAAGAAGAACAGGGGTTGTGGCCTCGTTTCCAGGTGTGGTAACGAAGACTCCCTCGGTATAATAGTCTACGGTTTGAATGGAAGTTGGGTTTAAAGTCTTAACATACAAGTTAAGATCCGCAGAATAAACCGCGGTTTTAAAGAAGACGCAAAGCGCTAGTGTAAAAAATGCTTTGGTTAATTGTTTTGGACCCATTTTGTTTCTCCTTATTCTAGCTCAAGAAATGATGTTTTGGTGTTGGGAAAGTGAAAAAAATAAACCATTTAAATTCCTTATGATTATAGAAAACATGATAGTAAGAATTACTCTTAGCTTCAAATAAAGAATAGTTTTAGCTGTGCATTTTTTATAGTAAACCAAAGGGGCGATTCTTTGGGTTTTTTGAGAAAAAAGTGATTTTTTAGGACAAAACTGCCATTATTTATAGAATAAAAAGATAGTGATAAAAGAAATCTGTTTTTGGTAATTTTCTTTTCTAAAGAGACAAAATTAGAACATAATAAAAAGTTCACAAAAATGACTTTGTAGAGGAGGAGTTATAAATATTGGACAAAAAAAACGGCACCAGTATGAGCTGGTACCGTTTTTTGATTGTTTATAAATGAATTATTTACAAGTACCTTTTTTCAGATATTTCCATACAGGTTTGCAGGCATCGTCGTCTTTTGTGTTGTCAATAACTTTAATATCATCACTTGCTATAAAATAAGTGTTTTCTTCAAGTTGACCGGTGATAGTGATAATTGCAGTACCCGCTGAAAGACTGTTGGCCACATCAGCTCTATTGAAGCTAACGATAACTTCAGGAAGTCCATCCGCGTCGAAATCGCCTTCATCAACAATTTCAAGTGCTGAAATAGGATTAATTTCTTCGCCATTAATTTTTGAAATAGCAATAGTACTAATATCGGTGATGGAATATTCAGGACTTATTTCAATAGTTGCCTTAACATCATTGCCTTGACTAGTAATATTGAGGCTCTGAGGTGTCATGGTAAGTCCGGCTTCTACAATAACAGGTTCAGGAACTATTAATTGATTAATCTCTTCCAAAGATAGGGCCCTGTTATATATAACCACTTCGTCAATTGATCCCGTAAAATACCGATTCTGGCCGGCAACCCATTCAAACCCGATTCCCATTGGGTCGGTATTATGAATGATCTCAGAAACTTCCGGGCAATTTTTTTCTTCAAGATTTCCATTAACATAAATTTTCAGACATTCGCTATCATAGGTACCTATAATATGAACCCATTCCTGATAGGGAACCGGTTCTTGACTCCAGGCACTTCTCCACCAGCAGTGAGAAGAACCACAGTTGCTACCAGCATCGATAGTAAGAGTGGCCAGACCGTTTACAGAAGGATCATAACTGGGAACATAGAGACAATAGCCACCACGAGCAGAACTTCTTGTTTGTTTGCCAACAATAGTGCCTAATACACCAGCAGGTAACCCGTCAAGTTTAACCCAAGCGCCAATTGAGAACGTTTCGGGAGCCAAGTCACTTGCATGAGGAACTTCAATGTAACTGCTACCATTGAAGTAATAGGCGTTGTTAGCTCTTCCGTTTCTGTCTTCGGTGAGAACTGCGCCATGATTTGTGCCGTCATGGCTATTCCCTGTGGAATCTATTGTATTGCCAGAAAATGGATAGTAGGCGACCAGGCCATCAGTAGGCATGGAAAAAGATAATGTTAAACTCAACAAAAGTAAGCTGATAAACATTTTCATTGATATTTTCTCCTTGTTTGATTTTAAAAAAATGCAATTGGATAAATTATTAAGGAAAAATATATCCTAACAACATTGTTTTTTCAATGTGAAATTGCTTTTTGCCTGTGCATTAGTTGTAGAACATTGTGTTTTTTAGGAAACAGCTGAAAGAAACGAATTGTTTTCAATAAGATTAGGTCTATATTAAGTACTAATTAAATTAGCTGGAGTTTGGGGGATGCGTTTAATTCATCAATATTTTATCTTTTTGTGGATACCGTTCGGTATATTGGCTGGAAATGGTGATCCACTTGAGGGTTATGATGGATATCCTCTTTGGTATGAACGGGCATCCATGGTTTTAACCAATGCTTGCCGTATGGGGCCAACTGATTACCGGGACAAGTTTTTAGGTAGTTATGATATTCTTTTACCCACTAACTATCCTCCTGTAACTCCGGTTTACTGGAACATAGATTTAAACCGTGCGGCAAGGGATCATAGCCTTGATCAAGCCACTAATTGTGGAATGCAGCACAGTTCCTGTGATGGAACTTCGGCAGGGGATCGCATTCGTTCTTATTATACCAAAGGATATGGGTGGGGAGAAAATATTGCCTATTTCAATTACCGCCCCCAGTCTACGGTAGAACAATGGCTCATGGATGCGGATAGAAATGGTATTCCAGCTCCGGATAATCAGGTACCGGATACGAGATGGTATTCCGGAGATGGACACCGGAGTAATATTATGAGTCCGGACTGGGAAGAAATTGGTGTTGGGTATGCTGAAGGCACCTCAGAAGGTGAATTGTATCCATTCTGGACCCAGGATTTTGGGGGAGGTAAAAATGAATGGAATGATCATTATATTCCTTGTGGAAGTCATGTCTTTATTAATTCTGATGCCGGTTGGGGAACGGATGAAATTGAGGCTGATTCGGTCACATTTATGGCTAATTTTTATAATACTGAGAATACAGCTCCTGCCAGAGCGCACGTTTATATAAACGGTAATGGGTATGATTTACATTTGGCAATGGGTCAAGTGGGACAGGGAACTTATATCCTGGCGCTACCAAAACAAACGGTTTGTAGGGAATATTATTTTGAATTCGAAGATGATAAAAATGTGTTGTGGCGATATCCGGAAGAAGGGTTTTTGCATACTTATGGTGAAGGTTCTTGTACCGGTGATTATTCAACAGGTTCAAATTTGTTTGTGTCACATCAGCCATTATACGGTAATAAATTAAATCTTATTTATGATCCCCATACCAGAGGTATACAATTAAGCATTGATGCTGTTGAAATGAAAAGGTTACAGAAAATTTCTTTGTATACCATAACAGGAAACCTCTTACATGTTTGGGCCAGTCCAACTGAGGGTTTGGATAGTGGAAAATATTTACTACCGATAACATCTGATATGGAACGTGGGGTTTATATTATCAGACTGAATTTGAATGATGGAGATGTTTGGCAGGAAAGGGTACCAATCACCAGATGAAATATGTAAATTAAATTAAACAGTGAGAAAACCAGAGGGTTTAAAATATTGTATTTTGGACAATAAAAAACCGGGATTACTACCTGTATTTATTATAACAAGTTGAAACCGAGGTTAGAAATATGGAAACGATGAAAAAGCCAGGAAAAACCGTCAACTTGATTGGTTCAATGATTATTCTTTGTTTGGGAGTATCTCTTACGGCCTGTATTCCCATCATCAAAGATAATGATAATGATGGAGAGAATGTGATTACTCCTCGAAGCATGCTTCAAACAGGAATCTATTTCTTTTGGGTCTATTTTTGGGATGATGAAATTGATGCGGGATACGGTTTTGCCCATGATACTAATGGACAAGTTATTTCAGAAGAAATGTCCTGGAATGACAGCTCTAAAAGTTGGGAAAAATATGAAACTGAAGGAAATGATGGATACATAAGTGAGAGTATTAGGTTAATGTATGTTGATGGGAAATGGGAAGAAGTATTCCGGGTAGATGATGACAGTGAATCAGAGAGTATAACGTATACCAGTTCGGGTAATGCAATTATTCCAACGTCTATGGGGCTTCTTGCACTGGGGTTACAGCAGGTGGTAGATCTTTCTGGTGATTTACTTACTGATTATGATTCTAATCTAGTCAGCTTAGTTCCAGAGGATGCGAGTTTTGATAACGGAAGTTATAAGTTTCTGCTAACGAACGAAATTCTTAAAGATCATATGAAATTTTCTCTTAAATATCGTGGTTGTGATAAAAATAATGCTCTACTTGGAACAGATGGAATATATACATGTGCTGATGATGATTGGTATGAAAATACAGAGGGGGTAACTGCATCATTCAGTGAATTCAGGGATGGGCATAACACAATAGATGAGTATCAATCTCTCTATCCATATATATACCATTTTGAGTCGGGAACTAATAATATTATTATCTATCAACGGTATAATGTGGTAGGTGATAATGAAGAACGAGTTAGTCCTCCTGAACTATTAGACGTAAAAGGCACATGGGCGGAGGTATTGGTCGGTGGGATAAATGTTATGACGATAACATTTCCTGATTTATCAGACAGAAATGTTTCACCTTTAGAACAAGAAGCATGGGTGTTATACAATGGAAAAGTTTATCAAGGTACCAAATATATTGAAGGTGAATTTGCTAATAATGATGATGAATTCTTCTGGTTGAATGAAATCGCTGTATTCAGTATTGTAGATGTCTTTAACCCTAATTCCAGTCAGGCCAAACTATCTGCACTTAGTAAGAAAAAGTTCAAAAACTCTCTGTTGAAATCCGCTGTATTAAGACGACTGGGATTGAAGCATCCCCTCCTTTGATTCTGGGATCTCAGGAGTGGCTCCTGGGATATTTTTATTGGTTAAGGCCGCACGTAGAGCACTCTCGAGATTTTTATGTATAAACGTAAAACCTGATTGTTCAAGTTTTTGGGGAAGGGCTTTGGTGCTGCTGAGAATCATTTCCCGGGCCATCTGGCCAAAAGCCAGTTTAAGGGCAAAGGCCGGTGCTGGAAAGTGTGCGCAGATTTTTAGTACCCGGCTTAAGGTCCAGGTAAATTCGCGGTTAGTTACTGGTTTTGGTGCAACCAGATTAACCGGGCCTTTGAGAGATTCTGATACCAGCAGATGATTAAAAGCCTCAAGAGTATCTTCCAGACTAATCCAGCTCATGTACTGTTTGCCACTTCCCAATTTACCACCCAGGCCTTTTTTAAATAGTGGAAGTAAACGGGCAAGCAGGCCATCATTACCTATTACCAGCCCGAGGCGGGGATTGACCACCCGTATACCCAGGGAGAAGGGAAGTACCGAAGCGGCTTCCCATTTGGCACAGACATTTGCTAAATAACCGTTTCCTTTTGGGTCTGCTTCTGTTACCCTGTGGGGGCCTCTGTGGCCATAATACCCGATAGCTGATGCTGAAATGAAAACTGAAGGTGGGCTGGTTAAATGTGTGAGTGCTTTTACCAGTAAAGATGTTCCGGATTCTCTGCTTTTTGTTATCCTCGTTTTTTTTGACTTGGTCCAGCGTCCGTTTGCCAGTGGTTCCCCAGCCAAATGAATGAGAGCATCTGCTCCCTCCATACACTTGGTATCAATAAAACCAACCTCTGGTTCCCAGCGGCAATCATCTCCCTGTTTGGAATTTCGATGTAAATGAATAATCTGGTGGCCTTTATCAGCGAGATATGCGCTGAGATGCTTTCCAATAAATCCCGATGCTCCTGTAACAATAATCTTCATGATTATAGTTCCCCCAATTCATACCCGGTTTTACTTCCGGAGGGGAGGGACCAGGAAGAAGAAAACCGGGTTTTAATGCATAACAGAAAATATATTTTGCTGTTATGCTTGAGAAACTATTAAATTATTTTTTTTGGGGACCGGAAGCAAATACGCTGTTTGAGGCATTGGCCTCAACATTGTGAAATGTAAGATCAGAACCATTGAATTCTTCTTCTTCTGTCATTCTGAGCCCATAGGTTTTGTTGATAATAGTGTAGAGGATATATCCTGCTCCAAAAGCGTAAGCTGCACCCAGTAAAGAACCTGAGAGTTGTGCCAGGAAACTGAGGTCAGATACTGCGCCCAATGCCTGATGACCGAACATACCCGCAGCAATTCCGCCCCAGGTTCCACAAATACCATGCAGGGGCCATACTCCTAAAACATCGTCAATTTTCAATTTTTCTGTTTCAAATGAAAATCCTTTGACAAAAATCAGACCGGCAATTGCGCCAATAAACAACGCGGCCAGGGGATGAACCACGTCTGAACCTGCGCAAATAGCTATGAGACCTGCCAAGGCCCCATTGTGGGTAAAACCTACGTCATTTTTTGAGAATAAAAGTCCTGCGATACAACCACCAACCATAGCCATCAAAGAGTTGATAGCCACGAGACCTGATATATCCGCTAATTTTTGTGAACTCATGACATTAAATCCAAACCAGCCGACGATCAATATCCAACTCCCCAAAGAGAGGTAAGGAATACTGCTGGGGCGTATATCAAATGAACCACTATATCTTCCCTTACGAGGGCCGAGAATAATTACTGCTGCCAATGCAATCCAACCGCCTGTCGAATGGACCACAACGGAGCCTGCAAAATCATGAAAAACCGTTCCAAATAATGATTCAAATAAAGATCCCTCTTGTCCCATAAAAGGGATTCGTCCCCATACCAGGCTCTCACATAAAGGGTAAATCACTGCAGCCAGGCAGACGCCTGCTATTGACTGGGCATAGAACTTCATGCGACCTACCACACCACCAGAAATAATGGCTGGGATACAAGCTGCAAAACCAACCAGAAAGAAAAAACGGACCAATTCAAAACCATTTGAATCAGTTAATGCTTTTGCATCCAGATAGAGAAATGTGCCATAGGCCAGAGGGAAACCAATAAGAAAATAGATGAGTGTGGTGGTCGACCAATCGAATAAAATTTTATTAAAAGCGTTTACCTGGTTTTTATAACTGACGGTTCCTGCTTCTAAAAAGGCGAATCCTGCGTGCATTGATAAAATCATTATTGCGCCCAATAACAAAAATAAAACATCAGATTGTCCCATAATTAATTGAACTCCTTGCTGCTATGATTGAACATTGTTAATGATTATAAGGCTTCGTCGCCTGTTTCATCTGTACGAATACGTATTGCGTTTTCCACAGGTAAAACAAATATTTTTCCATCACCCATTTTACCGGTTTTTGCAGTTTCGGATATAAGTTCTATAACTTTCGTATATAAATCATCAGGAACAACTGTTTCAATTTTGACTTTTGGAATAAAATCGGTGTGATATTCACTGCCGCGGTATAGTTCGGTGTGTCCCTTTTGTCGACCAAAGCCTTTAATTTCTGTAACGGACATACCTTTGACCCCAATATCCTGTAAGGCAATTTTAACATCATCCATTTTAAAGGGTTTAATGTAAGCAATTATTAATTTCATAAGATCTCCAGTTTTGTTGCCATAACTGACAACTAATGACTTTTATAGGAGACTTATCAATAATTGTGCCAAAAATGTTAACAGCCAATTTCTTTCAAAAAAGCACTTTTGTTAACCGATAAAACCAAAAAAACGTCAATTGTCGACAAAAGGAAACAATTGACATTTAGTGTTTGGTTTTATCAATTCTCAGAACTTGTCATTAACCTTCTGAATTATAGGCTGTTTCACCGTGCATGGTAATATCTAGTCCCTGCAATTCATCTTCTTCTTTGGCCCGGAACCCAAGTGTTTTATCAAGGGCAAAGACAATGATTAAGGTAACTACGATTGAATACATTCCCGTGGCTGCGACGCCCTTTATTTGGATAATAAACTGGGCAATACCTGAATTTCCATCAGCTACAGAATGGGGAAAAAGAAGAGAGTTATAACCGACAGAAGCAAAAATTCCACAACCGATTGCACCTATCGTGCCGCCAATACCATGTACTCCAAAAGCATCAAGAGAGTCGTCATAACCAAATTTCTTTTTAAGGGCAACGAACACATAACAGCAGATGGCAGTGATTAAACCAAGGATAATGGCTGATCCAGGAAGCACACTACCGGCGGCTGGTGTTATGGCAACTAATCCTGCAACTATCCCAGAAGCCGCACCCAGGGCGCTTGGTTTCCCAAGATGAATTTTCTCAGCAATGAGCCAGCCAATCATGCCTGCTGCCGGAGAAATAAAGGTGTTTATAAAAGCGAGTCCTGCTGAAGTGTTTGCGGCTAAGGCTGAACCGGCGTTAAAACCAAACCAGCCGAACCAGAGGATACCTGCTCCCAGTACCGTATAAACCAGGTTATGGGGAAGTATGGGGTAAGACGGATACCCCCTGCGTTTGCCAATTACGATACATGTTACCAGTCCGGCAATACCTGAAATAATATGTACCACTGTTCCTCCGGCGAAATCGATGGCACCGTCTTTGAATAGCCATCCGGCTTCGGCCCAGACCCAGTGGCATACCGGATCATACACAAGGGTACCCCAGATCAGGATAAATATGACATAGGTACCAAATTTTACCCGTTCAGCAAAAGCACCAGCTATTAGGGCGGGGGTTATACAGGCAAAAGTTCCCTGGAAAGCAATCCATACATAAGAAGGTATCGTACCGGTAACACTTTCTGGTCCAAATCCCCTGAGAAATATATGCGAAAAATCACCAATAAACGCGTTGCCTTCTCCAAAAGCAAGTGAATAGCCTATGACCACCCACTGGATGGTCATTACGCCCAGGGCAATAATAGAATGCATGAGGGTTCCCAGAATGTTTTTTGAACGGACCATTCCACCATAAAACAAAGCGAGACCGGGGACCATAAATAAAACCAGACCTGTTGAAACCATCATCCAGGCGCTATCCCCTGTATTTATCGTACCTTCAGCAAACAGAGGCGAGAATAGCAGTATAAACAAGATAACGGTATTTCTTAAAATAGTTTTCTTTTTCATTCTTTTTCCCTTACCAATACACAAAAGCAGGTGTACTGACTATGCAGTGTTAATTAACCCGCATTACAATACGGTTACAGTTTTTATCTATTAATAACAAAAAGTGTGCCAATAAAAAAACGGCCATTTGTTTTCAAAAGGCCGTTTTTGTTATTCTGAAATGCGAGTAATGTTATTCTTTGTTGACAAGAGTGAAAAAGTGGCATTAAATGTATTATCCTGTCAGAAAATTGATAGGCCTTATCAAGATTTGTTAAAATGCCTTTCTGGTCCCCCAAACCATTTATGTTCCCACTGCGAATAGGACCTTTGTCAGGTTCATGTTTAATATCTTTATTTGCGAACTGCCTCTACATTCAATTCAATCTTAATTTCTTTGCCAATAAGAACACCCCCGCTTTCCAAAATTGAATTGTAGGTGAGCCCGTAATCTTCACGGTTAATGGTAAGGCTGCCTTCAATTCCTATAACATATTTACCCCAGGGGTTTTTAATGGGCCCGGCAAAGGTAAAAGGGATACTTACTTCTTTTGAAACACCATGCATTGAAAGAGTCCCCTTGGCTATGTATCCGTCTCCCTTTTTTTGAATAGATTTACTTTCAAATTTGATTTCAGGAAATTTTTCCACATTAAAAAAGTCAGCACTCCGGAGGTGGTCATCTCTTTTTTGCATATTGGTGTTGATGCTTGTTGTTTTGATTTTGACCTTCACCCAGGATTTTGAAAGGTCATTTTTATCTACAGAGATAGAACCGGAAAAGTCGGTAAAATTGCCTTTGACGGTAGTTACCACCATATGCTTAACAGAAAAACCAATATGGGTATGGGTAACATCAATCTCATAATCATCAGCGCTAAAGCCTGTGTTTAAGGCCAGTAAAATAGGGAACCCGCTTATTAAGAATATTTGTTTGATTTTTTTTATATCCCAAGTCATGATGTACTCCTTTTCTTATGTGATTTTAAATAGTCTCTGGATATATAATATATTAGGTGTGCCTAAATCTCCAATCGTTTGTTCCAATGGCCATGATAGCTGTTGCTTATTGCTTTGAGGTTTAGATTGTATATTAGTAACCATGGAAACTTCATTTTTAACAGGATTTGGTCTCAAATGCCAGGAAGGAACGCTTATTCAGCGTTATAAGCGGTTTTTGGCTGATATTGCTTTGCCAGGAGAAGAAAAAAACTTAACCGTGCATGTCCCTAATACGGGTAGTATGATGGGTCTTAAAAAACCAGGTAGTAAGGTCATTATCTCCAAATCTCTTAATCTGAATCGGAAACTATCTCATACGCTGGAATGCATACAGGTCGGCAATACCTGGGTTTGTGTGAATACCGGGAGGGCAAATAAGTTGGCGGGGTTATTGTTATCGAGACATATGATACCTGACGTTTCTGGTTATGAACAGGTAAAATCAGAACCCCGGATAGGGGATCGTTCCCGCTTTGATTTTTTATTGACCGAAACTGATGGGGGAAAATTAACCTATGTTGAGGTGAAATCAGTTACCCTTTCCTTGTCTGAGGGAATTGCTCATTTTCCAGACGCTAAAACCGAACGTGGGCAAAAACACTTGCGTTTATTGATGGACACCGTGGAGCAGGGGCATCGGGCGGTTATGCTATATATATGCATGCGTGGTGATTGCAGACAATTTTCCCTGGCTGCAGACATTGATAAACGCTATGCAGAGTTACTGGGTGAGGCTGCAGGAAAAGGTGTGCAGATTATCGCTTATGGGGTTAAGGTGAATAAGCGGGGCTTTTATTTATTTGATAGAATGGATATTGTTCAATAAAAATTGTATGAAAATAAGATGGCTCAAATTTTCAAGTTGGGAGAATTATCTAGTGTAGCCACCAGTAAGTTTTCTCATGTGCATCCTGATTCCGGAGCGCGTAGCTTGTCCGCCTTCCTTAGTACTGCTAAGTACGGAGGACAGGCCCTAGGGGTGCAAGCCGGAATGACTGGATTGTTAAAATGGTCAATTCTGAACAGAAACTATCTGGTTCACCACTTTCTGAAATTCTTCAAACCCCATTTTATCAATCATGGCGCCTAGCCGTTGATTCTTTTTTCCATTTGCTTTGTAATATTGCAATATTTTTTCAATATACTGAAGAGCTTCTTCGTCGCTTAGTCCTTTGGTCAACATTTGGCTTAAACGGGGCTTCCCTCCGCCATTGCCTCCCACAAAAAGTTTCCACCCGCTTTTTACACCCACCAGGCCAATGTCTTTTATACAGGTTTCAGCGCACTGGTTGTTGCAACCGCTGATTCCCATTTTCATTTTACCCGGGAGTTCCTGGCCATGGTATAATTCAGAAAGTTTTTTGCAAAGTTCAAAACTATCCTGGGTACCAAACCTGCAGTAGGATATCCCTGGGCAGGTTTTTATGCTGCGGACACATATTCCCACTAAAGCACCCGGTGTCATTCCCAGGTCATTCCAGAAGTCGTCAACCTGATGTTCTTCAAGTCCTATAACTAAGATTCGGCTGGCGGAGGTGATTTTAATGGTATTTGCCTTGTACTTTTGGGCAACTTGTCCAATTTTGATTAACTCTTCCGGGCTAAGTTTGCCACAGGGGATTTCTGGTGCAACAGCATAGGTTTCTTTGTCTGACTGAAGGATAACTCCTTTTACTCCATCTTCTAACATACTTCCATTTCCTGTTTATACTGGACTGTTTTATTTAGCATATATAGATTACCTATTTTAACAAGTAACGATGTTTGATTGGACGTCAGATTGTCTGCTTCCTTCAAACCCGCCATACCATGTGTTTCAATTGCTCTGTTCCGAACAAGCCGAGCTTTGCAAAGCTTCGTCGTTGCTGACGGAAAGGCCAGATGCAATAATTGTCAACACTGAACTTAAGCTAATTAATTACTATAATTCTATTCTTAGAAAGAAAGTAAGAAAAAGGAGATATAAATGAAACCAGTTCTTTTTGCCATTTTTAGTATTTTAACTGTTTCTACACTATTTGCTCAGGATACGTCTGGTACGAAATATGGTTGGCAGAAACAGGCTGTGGCTGGGTTTAATTTATCAAATGCTTATTATCATAAATGGGCGGCAGGTGGTGAAAATGCGCTTACCTGGAACTTGAAACTCAAAGGAAAACTGGTAGAAGAAAGGGAAAAAACTACCTGGAAAAATACCGGTAAAATGGAATACGGCCAAACTAAAGTCACGGGAAGCGGTTTCCGGAAATCGCTGGATGAAATATTTTTTGAGTCGGTTTATGGTTATAAATTAACCACTTTACTAAACCCTTATGCTTCTGCATCCCTACAAAGTCAGTTTGCCAAAGGTTATGATTATGAGCAAAGTCCAGACGCGATAGTGTCTGCTTTCTGGAATCCTGGCTATATTACACAATCTGTGGGTATGGGCTTCAAGCCTCTTACTGATTTAATTGTTCGCCTTGGTTTTTCTCTTAAAGAAACCTTTGCCGGGAAATACGGCGATTATGCTGATAACCTCGATACGGATAAAAAAGAAACAGTTAAGGTTGAACCCGGTTTGGAATTAATTACGGATTATGAATACAAATTAAGTGATATTGCGATGTATGTAACAAAATGGAATTTGTTTATAAATTTTGAAGGTATGGATGAAATTGACAGCCGTTGGGAAAATAGAATTAACGCCCAGATTTCTAAATACATCAATGTAAATGCGGGTCTCGAACTATTCTATGATGTAAGTACGGGTGAGCGTTCAACACAATGGAAGCAAGACGTAGCCCTGGGTATGAATTTTAATTTGCTTTAGACTGAGTATCAACAACTCAGCACAAAGAGTATAAGAACATATATCCAACGAATTAATGGCAAAGAAAGCCCTTATACGAATATTGTAGCCAATCTATGATTGGCAAACCGGGCAGTATACGGTTCCCCGTTGAGCAATAACGGTTTTTACAAGGGCTTCTCCACATTTTAAACAGGGCTTACCCCCTCTTCCATATACCAATAGATTTTCCTGGTTAGTGCCGGTATTGCCGTTGGGCTGCCGGTAATCAGAAAAGGT
>JADFYW010000329.1 GCA_015232855.1 Fibrobacteria bacterium | reverse complement strand
TCTCCTGCAGGCAGCTTTCCTTATAATGAATGGCACCATTTTGCCTTTACCTGGGACGGCACCACTGCAAGTATTTATATAGACGGAAAAAAACAAGCCGCTGCTGCCTGGGATGCAGATTTCAAATTATTCAAAACCAGGCCTTTGCGGTTGGGTAAGATTGTGAGTCGTTGGCTGTTTTTTAAGGGAATGATGGATGAATTCCAGCTTATTGGCCGGCCTCTAACATCATTTGAAATTCTCAATGACTTTCATTCTGGAAATTACCGGTATTCCAGTGACAACGGTACAACCTGGGGTGACTGGATGACGGGTAGTGTAACGGGCGGAGACCGTTCCGTAAATGGGACAATAACCGTGGCTGATTTGCCTCTTAAGCAGCAGGAAGATGGTAAGAACCTCATTGAGTTTGCTGCTCGTGATATGAATGGTAACGTCGGGACACGTCAATTGGTCATTCAATCAAATGATGTTGTTTCTGCTGAGAATGTCATTACTTATAAACTAGAGGATGTAAGATTTAGTCCTAATCCGTTTTACAACACAACCAGCTTGACCTTCCAGTTGCCTTCCGGGGGGAATCTGGAACTGGATATTTACGGCATTGATGGGAAATTGGTCCATTCTCTCAGGTCTGGTTTTCTATCTGCGGGCCGGCATTCTCTTGCCTGGGATGGAAAAGATCAGCAAGGTAATGATTTGACTACCGGGCAGTATTTTGCCAGGGTCAAAACGGGAAAGACGGAAATGGTTAAGCGGTTAATGATACTGAGATGATATTGGTGACCAGTTGATGAACATGTCATTGCCCGGCTTGACCGGGCAATCCAGCAAAGCGTCAATTTAGGGATGGATCGCCCGGTCAAGCCGGCCGATGACAGTGGTCGTTTAATATACAAACAATTTTGATACTAATCTTGATCAAGAACTAATTAAAAAGGGTAAAATGAAAAATAGAATAAAAGTATCGCTTTATTTAATAGTCTTGTTATCAGGGGTGATAATGGCTGATTTCCCGCCAGCTGGTATGGTAGTGCTGGATGTGTATGGAATACAGAGAGTAAGTGCAAAAGTCACTGATAATGGAGATGCTCTTACCTTTGAAGAGTTGTTTAAAGCGGGCATCAACACTGTTCATTTTCGTACTACCACTTTCGGAAAACAATTTTATTCTCAGGCGGAATGGGTCAATGATGCCCACGAATATGGCATGTGGGTATGCGGAGGGGGCTTTTCTGATCCAAATACATGTCAGTATGTGGCAGGACTTGGTGTTGATTTTATTCAAATGGATGAGCCGTATTTGGGCAAATGTGATGATCCTTTCAATGAGACTAAGTATAAGCAGTGCCAGGCCTATGCAAATGCTGCTACCCATTTAACCAGTTGTCCAATTCTTATAAGTGAGCCTGACTGTGCTAATAATATTATCAACTGGCCTAGTCTTGAAGGGTATGCTGGCGAATATTATAACGATGAACGGTTCCATACAAATAAAATTTATGCTAATAACTATTTGAAATCTCATCCAAATGGTTTTGCTTCACAATGGGTGTGGCTGTTGGCGGGAGATTTTTCCAAACCCAGTGGTTCGTTTGCTACTGGTGAATTTTTTAATGTTCGGCTACCAGACAGCAAGTTTGAAACCTGGTTTTCTTCTGCATGGAATGACTATAAAAATATTCTCTTGTTTATTTTTAACAGAAAGGCAACGGGCAGCGCTCAGGATTCAGATTTTGGACTTGGCACAAATTGGAGTCATCGTAGCGCGTATATGGCGAAGACAACGGGCCTGGGTGAAACCCCTCCCCAGTGGAAAAACTTCAGTCCCGCCTCAGCGGTAGCAAATTCTGCCCCGGATTGTCAGGTAATGGTGCAAAGTACCACGGTTGGGCTTGATCCCGCCTCAGTACAGTGTTTTTACTCGGTTTCGGGTCCAATAAACACAAATAGAAGGTGGATTCGGCATTGGGATGTAAGTGCTGAGGGCACCAAAGGCACAAAAGAGTGGGTCACCATAAAGGCTAAAAATATCCCGATAAATAATGTTAGTGGTTCTGTAAACAGGGTAATGTTTAAAATTACCGATACCTACCCATACAAGTATTACAGAGGACCCCGTACGTTCAGAAGAGATTTTAATGTCAATATTTCCGCATTGGATTTTACTAACCTGAGAAATAACGGTGTAGTGGACAGTCTGTCCGCCGCGGTGTCGGTTGATGTGCAAAGCGCAGCAGGACTTGATGTAACATCCGCCTCATGTGAATATAGTACAGACGGTGGTAAGAGTTGGACTGCACATACTGCAAAATGCACCGGGACTGCCGGCAGCACAGGAAAAGAAACCATTACCGCTGATAGTATGCCTTTTACAGAAGATAGAGAAACCGTTAATCGTTTACGATTTTCTATAAAAACTTCCGGCGGAGCAGTGTTGTCAAGTGCCGCTTTCCCGGTAAAAGTAAGGACGGGACCGGTAATATCCCAGGTAACTCCTGAACGGGGAAGTGA
>JADFYW010000328.1 GCA_015232855.1 Fibrobacteria bacterium | reverse complement strand
TTTGTTATTTCTTTTTTTTAACTGCAATTTTATAGCTTTTGATTACAGACAACTAATAATGCTCTTAAAGCTCAAATATCTTCTTATCAGTGTACTTATTTTATTGTGCGTTGATAATATTCTTTTTACCCAAACGCCTGTATTTTCCCAAACCCTTATACCGGCAAAATCTCGCGTAGTCAGGGATGTGTACAGACCTGAGATGCAGTTTTCTCTTTTTGATCTTGAGATTGAACGTACAGATGATGAGGAACAGGAAGTTCAAAATTTCGAAAATGATGGCAGTTCAGAAAATGAAAATTGTGTAGCTCAGGTTTTACGCCAGATACCGTCCTTTGAATTTGTATATACACTGCTTCAAGATAAATTAGAAGTTTTGGAGACATTTGGGCCTGATCGTGAATTAAGCTTCAGTCTTGGCGGTCAGGAAATAAAAGCTGTTTTTAGTGAAAATAATACTGATCCTGATGAAATTGAAAAACACACTATTACATTAAGTAACTTCACTGAGTTTGATCAGAACGAAATAAGTGCTGAAGATTTTTTTGGATTAAGATTATACCAGAGCTATGATGAGCACAATTTTTTATGGGAGCATTCATTTGGCTTAATAAAAGCTATTGAGGTTAAAGAGAAAAAAGATTGCGGTAATCCAGGAGAAACTTTAACTCTGATTGCAAAAACCCAACCGGAAAAACGAGATGTAACGTGGTCAATTGCAAAAAAAGCAGATGGCGTTGATGCATCAATAAACAAAAAGTCTGGTGTTTTGCGGATTTGGAGTACATCTGAGGACAGTGGCTGGGTTCAGGTAAGGGCAACTGACGCTGTATATCCTGAAGAATTTTTTGAGGCAAGACTTCCTATTGGATGTTGCTGCTCAGGAGATGAGGAGTGTGATAATAAAACTCCGGGAAAAGGGTCGCAAAAACTAAGCAGTATAGATATTCAAATCAGCCTTGGAAAAAATGATGATGGCTTAACAGCCGGAACATTGTATATAGATTCTGATGAGATGTCACCCTCTCTTGGAACTCCCGGGTCCCTTCTTTTTACTTCGTTGACTGATGATGTTCAGGTTCTTGTAGATGATAATTTTTTCATCAGACAGTTAATTGCCCCGGAAACATTCGTTGACGTTGTTGTTATAAACAATTTTTCTTATGAGATAAGATTTTACAAGCCTTCCCAAATGGGTGAGAAAGTTGATGGTTTTTTTGAGATTGAAGGAGCTGCAGCGCCATTTAGTAGATGGAGAATAGAAAACCCTGATGCATCAGATTCTGTGTACAACAGGTTGAAAGTTACAGAAAATGACAATGAGCATATTTATGAGCTGGAAGGCAATACATGGACTTTAAGCAAATATGGCGGTCAGAAAAAAATTTCAGTTGAAAAGATCCGGAATGGTTCAAGTTTAATTGAAACCAGATCTGTAATGGATGGCAATGATGTTGTTGCATCAACCATAGAAACAACACGCTTTGAATTTCCCTGGGATACAGAAATAATTAAAACTGTTAATGATCCGGAAGGCCTGAAGCTTACAACAACTAAAACATATTATGATGAACCTTCTGATGATCCTTTTCCACAATTTACTGAAAAAAATGGAAGATATGGAAAAGTTAAAAAACAATTAAACCCTGATGGATCATGGTTCAGGTATGATTATGACAACGAGGGCAGGGTTGTAAGTATAGTTAAATCATGGCTTGACAGGGATAGTGATGCAACTCCGGCAGTAGTTCGGGCAGTAACATATTCTTACACCCCTGTGGATGCAAGGGATACAGAAGAAGATATTGATATGTTCAATCCCCGCACAGAAACAGAGACAATTGAGGGAATTGTTGTTTCTAAGACTTTTTATGCATATTTTACAGATGCTGACGGAAATAGAGTTGAAATCGTTGAGAGAGCACCATCACAGGATGCAAGTTACAGCGATGAATCAAATCTGCGTACAACAAGAACTTATTACCCGTATGATGAAACAGAGCCCGGAAGTTCAAAGAAAATAAAGAGCATAGAATATCCTGACGGAAGATTAGACAGTTTTAGTTATCAATTTGGAACTTACACAGAAAATGAGAACACACCCGGAACCTTTAATGCAGGTGGTGGCAGTGATATCCGGGAAATAAGCACTTATGGAACACTGCTTAATCCTGATGGAGTTGCAGACAAAACAACCCGTGACATAACAATAACAAATTCTCGCGGAGATGTTTTTCTAAATGAATCCCGGGTTTTTGACGGAGCAGGTTACCATCGTATTAACTGGACAGTTTATAAATATGATGACAAGGGGCATGTCTCAGAAACATACAGGTCAGACGGAACAATAAATGAATCAGCCTGGGACTGCTGTAATAAAGATTATGAGAAAGACAGTCTCGGTATTATAACTGATTACGTCTATAATGATCTCAAACGCCTTGAATCAATGACAAGAAACGGCGTTTCTACATCTTATGTCTATGACGGGGCAGGGAGAAGGCTTTCTCAAACTACAAG
>JADFYW010000327.1 GCA_015232855.1 Fibrobacteria bacterium | reverse complement strand
ATTCCAGACAAGCTGGAATGACTGGTTTTGAGACATATGTTGCTTAACTTAATGACATTAACTGATTACTACTTAGGAGATCCGGTGATGGCAGCGTTATATTTATCAAAACCTGCGAACTTGAGAGCGTAACTAAATAGAATCTGATTCTCAGCCATCTTTGCGTTTTCAATATCAATATCGACGTTATTAATTTCACCAGGCAGTGTCGGATCCTGGCTTTCCAATACCTTCGGATATATTTTTCTGAGTGCAGCTTCCTGGCTTATCTCCATATGCTCATTGTGAGTACGCTCACCTTTTAACTTAACCTTCATAACTTTTCTGAGCTCATCTTCAAAGGTTACCTCTTTCCGTTTGAAACCAGGAGTTGAAGCGTTTGCTATATTTTGAGAAATAGCCTTGTCCCGTAAAGATCCAGCATCCAGACTTTTATAGACAGTTTGCCGGGTAAACCCACCAAACATATATGCGCGTAAATCCATGATGAAAATCTCCTCGTTAGGCGCAAACCTTTGAACCGGATTGTTCGCCCACAGACTGATGGATGTGCACCCGACCACAGTTATTATTCAGCTTTACAATACCCGAATAAAACATATTCATTAACTTAAACGGCGGTTCATGTTCAACTCCAGAAGCGCCAGACTGCGCTGCTTTCTTTTTAAACTCCTTCCACATATCAACATGAGGATATCCTGACATAAGTGCCTCCTTACAGTTTGTATCATAAAATACCATTGCAAAGACGGGGCCAAAAAATCAACGACAGAAGGAGTTAAAAAGAAACCTTACATTTTTTTAAAATTTCTACGTTTTTTCATTAAAGTTCACACCAAAAACTACCGATACCCTCTAACAGGGGAGGATTCACCCAAAGGAATCAGGCAAAAATTACCCCTAAAGGGAATAATCTTCCTGATAAAAAAGAATGGTGCGAAACGACCTTCTGGAGCAAATCATCTAAAGAAGTAAACAACGGTCAGTTAATAATAACAGATCGTCAAGTTTCTAATTAACCGCAGAGCGCATTTATAAAACTGAATACTGATAACTGATAACTGATGACTGATTACTAATTCTTCTTTCAATTACCTGTCTTTATACCCAGTTGCTTCAGCTTCCGGTACAGGTTGGTCCGTTCAATCTTCAAACTCTCAGCTGTAGCTTGAATATCATTCTCGTGAATCCGGAGTTGGGTTTCAACATAGAGTTTTTCCAAATGGAATTTCGCATCCGCCAGGGACATGGTTTTATTAAAAACCGCTGACTGCGTAGCTTGTCCGTCTCTGGATAACTGCTCTACACTTGCAGCAGTAATTTTATTTTCTTCACTTAAAATCGCCAGGCGCTCAACAATATTTTTCAACTCTCTAATATTACCGGGATACTTCCTGTTTTCAAGGATTTGCAGGGCATCCTCAGTAAGCTCTATATTGGGGAGTTCATTTTCTCTGCAAAAGCCATCAAGAAAAACCCTTGATAATTCTTGAATATCTCCTGAGCGCTCTTCGAGTGTTGGAACCTTGATCTGAAATACATTAATGCGAAAAAACAGGTCCTGCCGAAAAGCATCTTGTTCAATCCGTTTTTCTAAATCAATATGGGTAGCTGCAATAACTCTTACATCCACTTTAATAGTGTCCAGTCCGCCGACCTTTTCAAATTCAGATTCTTCTAATACCCGAAGAAGTTTTGACTGAGCAGGCAGACTCAGATCCCCAATTTCATCCAGGAAGAGCGTACCTTGATGGGCCAATTCAAATTTCCCGGTTTTATCAGCAATGGCCCCCGTAAAGGCACCCTTTGCATGTCCAAACAGTTCACTCTCGATGAGATTTTCCGGAATGGCAGCGCAATTTATCTTTACAAAAGGAGCACTTTTTCGGGGAGAGTTGTTATGTATAGCATGGGCTATCAGTTCTTTTCCCGTACCGCTTTGCCCCAGAATAAATACCCGACTATGGGTGGGAGCCACTTTTAGGATCTGAGCTTTGAGCGCCTCCATTTCAGCTCCAGAACCAATCATTTTGTATTTTGCAGCCTTGCTTTCGTGCCATTCACGCAACTCCTGCTTCTGCCGGTGAAAAGCCAGGGCGTTCTTAAGAGTAATTTCCACTTTTTCAAGAGACAGTGGTTTCTGGAGAAAGTCATAGGCCCCGGATTTAACGGCGTCGACCGCAACATCGATAGAGCCATGTCCTGAAATAATAATGAACTCACTTTCACAACGCTCAGATTTCAACTGCTGCAACACGTCCATACCACTTTTACCCGGCATACGGATATCCATAAGTACCACATCATAAGCAGAAGATCGATTCAGAAAAGTCTCTCCACTTTCATATACATCAGCAGTATACCCCATGTCTTCAATGATATCTTTCAGGGTATTTCTGATGTTTTTTTCATCATCAACCACAGCAATTGTAGTCACGAGCTCCTCCTGTTTTGTTCAGCGTTCAGCCTGATAACAAACACTGCTCCCTTTCCTTCTTTTTGTTCATACCCCAAAGAGCCT
>JADFYW010000326.1 GCA_015232855.1 Fibrobacteria bacterium | reverse complement strand
TCTTTCAAACCCAGCAAATACATGCCTGCCAAAGTACCGAAGGCAGCAAACAAAATGGCCAGTTCAAAACCGATAATCGCAAACGGCGGAACGGATAAGATGGTTTTCCCGGATACTGGTAAAACCCATTCCAATGACATCCAGCCACACATCAAAAAAGCCAGGATAACGCCTAAGATGCCCATTAACAAAGTTATAAAAGGCACTCGACTTTCAGGATTTCCCAAAGCCTCCCTGATTTCATGTCTGGGACATGGTGTATGTGTGGTTAAATCGTAATATCCCTGCCGGCGCAGTTTTTTAATAACTCCGCACAGATCATCTAAATATTCGAAAGTTGCCCAAACACCACAAAACTTTTTTTTCATTACTCCTCTCTCACAACTCACTACTCAGTGTCTCAACGGTGGTTTTGATACTTCTTTTAATTCAGCAATAGCCAGTGAAGGTAAAAATTTCACAAATAAAAAAAACCACATAAAAAACCAGCCGAAGCTGCCGATGGTGATCCATATTTCCACCCATTCAAATTGATAACTGCCCCAAGTGAAAGGATCATAATCATGAGCTAGTGAGGTCAACACAATATTAAAGCGTTCAAGCCACATTCCCACGTTAATCAGAATGGAAACAATAAATAAGATCAAAAGGCTGCCGCGGAAGTTTTTAAAGCAAAATAAAAGTGGTGCAAAACAATTACAAAAAATCATTAACCAAAAAAAAGTTTTGTATTCTCCAAAAGGTCGGTACCAAAAAACAGCCCGCTCAAATTTTGAACCACTATAATAAGCAATGAAAAATTCCGTTACATAAGAGCAGGTTACAATTAAGCTGGTGAAAACGATCATTTTTGCCAGACCCTCCAGATGCTTAAGCTTAATAATTTTATTAAAGTCCTTAAATAGCGCTCTTAGTGGGATCATGATGGTCAACACCATAGCGCAGCCGGAAAAAATCGCTCCCGCTACGAAATATGGAGCGAATATCGTCGAATGCCAGCCGGGAATACTGGACATGGCAAAATCCCAGGATACGATGGAATGTACAGAAAATACCAGTGGCGTTGCCAGTGCGGCAAAAAGGAGGTAGCCCCGCATGTAATGCAGCCATTGATGATTTGTACCCCTGAATTTTAAGGAGAGTAGAGAATATATGAATTTTTTTACACCTTTGGATTCGTCGCGGACTGCTGCCAGGTCGGGAATAAGACCCACGATGAAGAAGAGAAGCGAGACCGTGAAATAGGTAAACACAGCGAACACATCCCAGATTAAGGGTGATTTGAAATTTACCCAAAGTTGTCGTTGGTTGGGATATGGGATCAACCAATAAAAATTCCAGATTCTGCCAAGATGAATCAATGGAAACATTCCGGCTGTCATTACCGCGAAAATAGTCATAGCTTCAGAAGCTCGGTAAATCGAAGTGCGAAATTTTGCTCTGGTAAGATATAATATTGCTGAAATCAAGGTACCGGCATGTCCGATGCCTATCCAGAAAACAAAATTAGTAATGTAGACACCCCAACCTATAGGATGGTTCATACCGCTGCCTTCCATGCCGTAAAGAATCTGATAAGTCAGACCGTAAACTCCCAAACCCAGACATATCAGGATGAAAGCCATACTTAAATACCACGACTTTCCCGGAGGTGATAATGAATTTAAGACTTTATCGTTTATACTGCCGTATGTTTCTGTATTCAAACGACTTTTACCAATCTAATTGTTTAAGTATATTACAAATCAAAGTTTAATAATAACTACAAAGAACACAAAGTAGTTTTTTTCATCCCCCTAATCCCCTTCAAAGGGGGTATTCCCCCTTTGAAGGGGGTTAGGGGGATGTTACAGGAAGTTGTTTGCTGAATATTCATCTTTTACCCATGCATTACCTTTTTAAGATAAGTAACCGCTGGTTTAAAGTTTAGTTCCTCCAGTTGATGATAAGAGCGTCCGGTTGTTTTTTTTATTATTGAAACAGAACTATCTTTATCCATGCTATTGCCAAAAGAGATAGCGTTTGTCGGACAGGTTTGCTGGCAGGCGGTTTTGATCTCGCCGTTTTTCAGTTGACGGCCTTCATCTTTAGCAATTTCCTTCATCTCTCTGATTCTTTGAAAACAAAAGGTGCACTTTTCCATAACACCTTTTCCCCTTACCGTGACTGCGGGATTCAGTTGCAAATGCAACGGTTCGGGAAATAAATAGGTTCTCCAGTTAAACCTGCGAACTTTGTAGACGCAATTATTCGCACAATATCGGGTGCCCACGCAGCGGTTAAAAATCATGGCGTTTAAGCCTTCGGGATTATGATAAGTCGCAAATACAGGGCAAACTGATTCACAACCCGCATTCCCACAATGATTACATAACTGGGGAGAGTAATTAGTATGTGTTTCACCGGTTTCAGCATCACGGTCAAAAAAACCGTTCAATTCTCAACCAGGACATTTCCCGACCAAGCGCTTGTCTTTCCTTGCCTACCACTGCAATATTATTCTCGGCATAGCAAGCTACCACACAGGCTG
>JADFYW010000325.1 GCA_015232855.1 Fibrobacteria bacterium | reverse complement strand
CCATGTGGTGGTTATCAGATTCTCAGATAAAGAAACCCTTAAGTTCAGGATGAATGTAGCACCAAAATCAAGTATTCTTATACCTCTTGCCTCCCTGAACCTTAGCGCACAGTTCTTGCCAATAGACGGTACAATCGGAACCCTTGAAGCGCTGGATGTTAACAGCAGTGACTTAATGTTGGTTGGCACAAAAATGATGCAGTTTGGAACAGAGCAATATGCACCAACCCGGTTTAAATATACAAAACCAGATGGAACAGTATATATAATCAACTCAGAAACCGGTATTGAAAGTATTACCGATATAAACGGCAACTCTGTTTCTTTTGATGAAGCAGGAATTACGCACTCATCAGGAGCCAGTCTTTCTTTTGCCAGAGACACTGAAAACCGCATAGAAACCATCACAGACAGCCTGGGTCGCCAGGTTGATTATATTTACGATGAAGACGGAATGCTTCAGCAGGTAATCCAAAGAGGTCCCGAGCCAATGCTGCTTCGAAAAATGAATGCGTATGGTTATCAAATGGCAGGCATGGAAAAACCTGTTTTAAAAGATATAAAAGCTCCTGACGGATCAGTTTTAGGGCAGTTTGAGTATGACAGCCAGGGAAGGATGACAGCTTTTATAGACGGTAACGGTGACAGAGTTGTTCACGGGTTTGATCTTATAAACCATACTCAGACAGTTACTGATAAAAGAGGAAATACAACAACTTATGAGTTTGATAATGAAGGAAATGTAACAAAAAAGACAGATTCTTTAGGTAATGTTACAGAATGGACCTTTGATGCAAACGGAAACAAGCTGTCAGAAACTGATCCTCTGGGTAACACCACAATAAATACCTATGATTCATCAAATAACATGCTCACTGAGACCGATCCTCTGGGAAACACTACTGTGTACAGCTACAACCCAAGTAATGAGGTGCTGACCCAGACTGATGCTAAAGGAAATACTACCTCTTTTGAATATGATTCTCAGGGTAACATGACCAAAAAAATTGATGCCCTTGGAAATGTGACTGAATATACTCATGATTCGAATGGAAACGTAAAAACAAAAACAGACCCATTGGGAAATGTGACCACATATTCATATGATTTAATGGGGAACAGAACAGGTGAAACAGCACCAAATGGAAAAGTTTCTTCGTGGACGTTTGATGATTATGGAAATGAGCTGACATCATCTGAGACCAGGACAATCAATTCCGATATTATAATCATGACCACAATCAATGAATATGATATCCGTAACAGGGTCACCAAAACCATTGACCCTATGGGTTATGAAACCATTTATGAATATAATGCAAAGGGTCTTAAGTCTGCGGTAATTGATAAAAACAATGCCAGAACTGAATTTGAGTACGATGGTAACGGAAATCAGACAGCTATTCATTATCCTGACGGAACCTCCGCATTAACTTCCTATGATGGTGAAGGAAACCGCATATCCACAACAGACAGGGCGGGAAGAACCACTTCATTTGGCTATGACAATAATAATCAGCTTGTACAGGTGACTCACCCTGATAGCAGCTCTTCCAGCATGATTTTTGATAATGCCGGAAGGATGACAGCAACCATTGATGAAAATGGAAATAGAACTCAATTTGTTTACAATAATGCAGGGCAGCGTGAATCTGTAATTGATGCTCTAAATAATACAATTTCATTTGGTTATGATTCTGCAGGCAACCAAATTGCCATGACAGATCCAAAAGGTAATACTACTCAGTATCAATTTGATAAAATGAACCGCCAGGTAAAAACAATTTATCCAGACGGAACTTTTACTGAGACTGGATACAATGCCCTGGGTCAAAATGACAAGAAAAATTTGAAGGCTATTATCCAAACATCAAAATTGTGTTATGACAGATTACAGAAGGCAAAGCCCGAAACTGCAATTTCGGGCTTTTTTAATGAACTACGGATTAACCGTAAGCCGAACAAAACTATAATGAGAATACTACGGTTGATGGTAAAAATCAAGACCGTTGCCTATGAAAAATCTTCTTATTCGAATTTGTTGCCGTTGGTGCAACACATCCTTTTTAATCTGTCGATCCTGCTACCGTGGACATGTATATTGCAGCATCACCTGCCGTAAAGCAGGTAGAAGAAAATCTCTTAACGAAGCTCAAAGACGCTATCGCATGACTTCTAAGGGCAAAAGATCCCATTCTAAGTTAGAAAACCGTCGTCGTCAGAAGAAGAAAAAAAGTTCTTCTAAAAAAAATATGGATGATCAGACTACAAGCTTATCAAAAGATATGTCATCAATAGGTGTGTTTGAGCTCCATTCTGCAACAAAATGTCATTTTTGTGGTCGATTGGGTGTCATTATAGATGCTTTTCCACGACGTGGATACAGTTAAAAAGGAAATTTTGATTTGAACAAGCAAATTTTACCCAAACGGATTGAGATTAAAGAGATAGAGGTTGCTCATCTTGATCTTCGTTATGCCCATACTCGAATTCGGGATGTCCGTTCGATTAGACGTCTTGGAGAATCATTGGAGAGTTACGGACAGCT
>JADFYW010000324.1 GCA_015232855.1 Fibrobacteria bacterium | reverse complement strand
ACATACTCTTTCGCTAAAGGTGAACCAAATTTATCCGTAATTTTCTTACTGAGTGTTGCCGTATATTTGGTATCTACTTTAAAGTCTTTATGTCTTACCGTCACACTGCCATCAGAACTCGAATAAGAAAATTCCAGCGAATCAACTGCCGGTTCTATTTGAAAATTCTGTCTCAAAGATATTGAATCTACTCCTGTTGTAAACTCAAGGGAAATCCTTACATCAACAGCTACGTTTACCTGTCCGTAATAAGGTCTAAAGGATGTTAACGTAAATGGTTTTGTCTTAATTTGGCCGGTAAATTTCTGAAAAACTTCTCCATGAATGTCCTCAAAACCCGAATCAATTACTATGGTATATAAAGTACCTGATTTCAGGGGTTGACGAGGTTTCACCCGCACAGAAGAATTGTAGTAACCCGAGGACCAGTCGAGATCACAGGGAACATATGGAGTAATACTAAAACGAGAATCCACTGATTCCTGTAGCATGGAATCGGCAAATATAATGGTGAAGTATGCATCCGGGTCAAGTAAAGTAGTTGTATCCTTTGGACTTAATCGTATCCCTGTCACTGATGTTGCGGTAGGATTCAAAATCTCTGTTCCGGTAACGAATGTTTGCTTTAAAAAGACCCCAGGGTTATTATGGGAAACACCCAATACAGAGGAATCAATGATAATGCTATATTCAGTTTCAGGTTGTAAAAGTGCGTGCTTAATTTTTATGGCTTTATCATATGTTTCTACCATTTCAAGAGAATCAACTGATGGTGTAATAGAAAAAGCATTGAGAAAATTATTTTCAATGCGGTAATTAAACTGGTAATAAAAAATGGAGTCAAGTGGAAAGTCATCCACCCCATTATAAGGTCTGTATTGTTCAAGTTCGAGTTCAGTGGTAACAAACGAAAACTCAATCTGGTCTTTGGTGCATTCATTTTCTTTGTTGCAAAAGCCTCCTTTCAATCCATAGGTATATGAAGTTGAAAAAGTTAGTGGCTTCGCATACCTGACTTCCAGTTGTACTTTACCTGAGCTAAGGGCTTCCCAGAAAAAGTTGCCTGGCTGTGAAGGTGTTATGAAAAATGCATTTTCTACTGATTTTCGGTCCATTTCCTCTTTGAAAACAAGTTCAATATGTTCCTCAACACCCACTCCAGTGCTTCGGTTATATGGCTCTACCGTTGAAATCAGGGATGTGGCCGCTATATATGTATCCGAGGTATCAATAAAATACCGGAGTACATATTCATAATCTAGAGGTATTCCGTCTTGTGTTTGAGCTTCTGTCGTGAGTGTTAAGACCAGTTCCTCAACTTGAAGCAATTCTTCTTTTTTAAATTTAATCCTCAGGTAAGGTGAATAGTTGGATGAATAGTAATAAATTTCCGGTTCTAGCTTGTCGGTGTCCGGGTTAATAGTAAGTGCGTTTTTAACACTGGCCCCATCCATACTTTCAGTAAAATATATTTTGAACCATAGAGTACTATCGGTAACATTACTGCTGTTTGTTTTCCAAAAGCTACTATTTATCACGGTAGAGTCCTCTGGCCTGATGTAATCTATCTGTGAAGGATTCGTTTTCAAATAAAATATTCCCAGTTCCATCTGTTCCATGTCTACATCAATACTGTCTTCGGTAATACCATAATGGTCTGCGACTATGCGAATTTTATAGCTATCCAACGGTAACCCTTCCAGTTTAAAGGACCCGCTACTCTCATTAATTTTTACATAATCAATTACATTCATATTTATAATATATACCATGGCCCCGGAACTACGGGGATAGACCCGTCCGGATACTTCAGCCCGTAATTCAGATTCCGGCACATTTATTTTAATATCTTCAGCACATCCACTAATCAACCATAGAACAATAACCAGGTCAAAGATTCTGTAAGGTTTGGTAAGCAGAGAAAATGTTCTTTTTTTAAGCATAACTAATTCTACTTTGTTAAATTAATGTTGAATAGACTCATACACTGTCATCCTCCGGCTTGACCGGGGGATCCAAAAGCCCTGTGTATTGATTATTGTTTAAAAAAAGCATCTTTGCATAGCGAGAGCTCCCTGTCCAGCCGTGTAATGACTGTAAAAAGTTTATGGTAACAAAGTAGAACTAACCTCTATCATTATTTATATCAAATACCATTAAATGCTACTGTTCAAAACAAATCATAAGAAAACCTGATACTCCCGCTGTTGGCGGTTTCTAAAAAGTTGTATTCACTATCAAAATAATAGTTCAACGTAAAATACCATTCCATATTCAATGAAAAGCGAGGATGAAAATAATACTGCATGCTCCCGGTCACCCGATCACTTAAGTTATCAAGCCTGGAACGCATTCTGTAAGGAACACTAGCATTTTCATTTTTATGGTAATGTCCATATTCAAGAAGAAGGTTTGCTGTATTACTAATTCGCAGAGTAGTCCTCCTGGTCAGAAACCAGGCATACTCCTGCTCCAACTCAAGCTCACCATACCAGGATGACCGATTTACCATTTCGTGATATGAAGAACCATCCCATGGATTTTTGTCTAG
>JADFYW010000323.1 GCA_015232855.1 Fibrobacteria bacterium | reverse complement strand
CTGGGAGGGCAAAGTATGGAACAGACTGTTAAATTTATTATTCCTGTTGTGCAGTTACCACTGGTGTTTGCTATTACGGGTCCCACAGATGGTCAGGAATATCCTGAAGGCAGTGATGTAACTGTTGCTGGTACGGTTACTGAAGGTGCGGTAGTTATGGTAAATGGTACGAATGCACCCGTAAGTGCAGGAGGGTGGAGTGCCGTCTTGAAGAATTTACCAAGTGGCGAACAGACTATTACCGTTGAGGCTGTTTTGGGTGAAGAAACAAAATCTGCAGAAGTGAATGTGATTTTAATAGAAAAAGTGATTGAATTGACACTAGCCGTTACTGGCCCGGCAGATGGAGTGGAAATTAAAACGGCTACCATAGAAGTGAGTGGTACCAGTACTCCTGGAGCAAGCCTTAAAGTCAAAGACGTGACAGTTGTAGCAGACCAGTCCGGCGCATGGACAGCATCCCTTACCGCTCCCTCTTCTCCGGGAGAATATACTATTCCTATTGAGGCGGCAATGGGTGACCAGGTGCTTGAAAAAGAAATTTCCTTTGTGATCCCTGAAGAAGAATTGACTCTTGCAATTACAGCTCCATCTGATGGTGCTGAAATTACCCAATCGGTTATTATGGTTAGTGGAACTTCTACTCCGGGCGCTGACATACAGGTATTTGAAGCACGGATTAAGGCTGATGCATCGGGTAATTGGTCAGCGAGCGTGGGAGCTCCAATGGATGAAGGTGAATACCAACTTGTGGCTAAAGCGAGTTTTGGATCCCAGAGTCTGTCTGAAGAAGTGAGTATTGTCAGGGTTATTCCCAAAGCTCCCCTAAAGGGATCGGTTAATCCTCTCTCAGCTACCACAGAAAGATCTGAGCTTAATTTAACCGGAACCTGTAATGACGGTGCGATAATTGAGGCGGGGAATTTTACCACAACATCCCGCGGAGGCGTCTGGAATATGAAAGTGTCCTGGCCCGAGTCAGAAGAAGGCACAATACGTTTTGAGGTGTATTGTAACTATAACGAAGAAGAAGCTCTTATAGGTGAAGTGGAGACTGAATATACCCGACCACGGGTTAAACTAGTCCTTAATCTGCAAACCCCCCTTAATATTACCCAAAAAGAACGGGAACTGAATGTAAAGGGTAATGTACTGGGCCGAGATGTGAATGTTGAAGTGGATGGCAAGGCTGTTCCCCTCATTTCTGATAATTTTAGTTACAGTGTCCGTTTTGATGAAAAAAACTGGGACAAAACAGAGATAGAGGTGATTGTGGCTGATGAAGTCGAAGAAATCAGCAAGACTATTGAAATTGAAGTTGATAAAACCAGCCCTCAAATAAATACTCAAAAACCAACGTTTGTAGTAACGCCCACTGTAGTAAATGACGAACAGATTAAGTACGGGATTCAGGACAGTGATGGAGACGAAGTGGAAGTGTTTTTATATGTGGATGGTGATGAACAAGAAAGTTATACTTTTGAGGGCTCTGCCACTGGCAAAGTGTTCTCTCTGGTACAAGGGGTTCATGATTATAAAATTGAAGCAGTTGATCAGGCTGGAAATCGGGTGTTTTGGGAGAGGCGGAATATTGCTTATTGGCCTCGAGTTGAATGGTCTATTGAAGTGGTCAATCCCAGGGCTGACAAGGTAATACATCTGCCGCCATTTAATCCAGATCAGGATTTTGTCCCGAAAAATGATATTAAAATCAGAATTCGCTCCTTACCTGATGATGATTACCGCTATTTGCGGGAAGTACGTATCCAGAATACCGCTAATAAGGTTGAGCGTATCTGGAGAGACATTGAAATTGATGATATTGAATTTGAGTTTGAGGAAATGCCTCTGGTCCGCAACATGGTAAATGTCATTACCATCCAGGTTGAACCAAAAAATGGCCCGATTCGTCGCGAAACCCGTAAATTTGATTTAAAATAAGATATTTATGTTTTAAATAAATGGGTGAAAGGGTGCAAATCTGATAAGCTTGAATAAGGCTTCACCAATAAAATAATTCTTTAAATCCAGGGGAAGTTTTCACTTCCCTTTCATGGATCTTGACAGTCATGAGTTCTTTAAAATACTTTAAAAAGTCATTCCGGCTTGTCCGGAATCAAGCTTTTTTAAGTATTTTGTCCATCCTGCAGATTCCGGACAAGCCGGAATGACAGAATTTAGAGAACTCCTTACTGTCGAGCATGGATATGGAATCCGTTAATTTTCTAACTCAATTATGAGTTCAAATTTATTTGAAAAGATTGTTGCATGGGCGCATTATAATGGTCTATAATTAGCATATCTTAGTATATGGAGGCAGGTTGAATCTTTTCAATAAAACCGGTTTATTTCTATTAAGCTATATCGTTATGGCCTTTACCCAGACGGATTCTGTTAAAAATCAGCAATTCGTTTCAAGTGAAAAGACCGTCCTTGTGTATGTATTTGATGTTGTCGGCGCTAAACGAAGCATAGCAGAAAATTTAACTGAAAAATTTTACCAGGAAATGAATTCTTTGCCTGGGCTGAAGGCGATATATATTAAGAATGA
>JADFYW010000322.1 GCA_015232855.1 Fibrobacteria bacterium | reverse complement strand
TTTCTCGAACTCAAACAACAAGTCAATATCTTTACCCTGAACCAGGGGTTTTACAATTTTCAAAACGCTTTCTATCACGCCATGTTTCTATAGTTACCTGCTCCGGCTCAGTAGTATTATCATCACAGGCCCAAAAAGGCAAACAACCCAGACAAAGAAATAATACCACTACGATTTTTTTAAACATGCTTCCTCCGATGTATATTAAGAATATGAGACTAAAATAAAAAAGATGCTCCCAGACCATACCGACTGTGTACAAAATAGGGATGTGAAACAATACTCATATCAAAACCTTCAAGATAGGGATCATTATGAAATACATTGTTCCCCCACACAAAAACGTTCAAGCGTTTGTCTAAGAATAATTTTTCAATTTTAAAATTGATTTTAAAAAGTGCAGCATTAATATCTTTGAATACAGTGTGGGATGTCGATGGCATAGCCTGTTGATTATAGTAATCGTAATCGTTGGAAAACCTGAACTTGCTGCTAAGCTGCCCGTTTACCGTGATAAATACATCTGATGGCAAATCGAGGTACAACCGGCCTTTTACCACATGCTCTGGCCAACTGACCTTGTCAACCTCGGGCACAATTGCATAAGAAGTATCTTCTGGCGGAACCAGCAACCCCCTGGTTTCTGCCTGGAACCAGGCATAGGAAACTTCCAGCCGGGCTACTTTCCATATGTGGCCAGACTTTACCAGGGCTTCGGCTCCATACAGCTTACCGTCAAAGAGGTTAGTATAGTACCGGGGCCGTATATATTCTCCCGAAACCCGGGACTTGATAGGCGACCCAATTTGATCAGCTGAACCACCGATTTTCCCTTTGAAAATGGTATAATACCCGCTGAGGTCTACAAATAAACCGGGAATAAAAGAAGTCCGTACTCCTCCTTCAGAAGTATAATAGTACGTTGGCTTCAACCCATCTAAAGCAGTCACACTCAAGAGGGTATCATTCATAAGCATAACCCCCAATTCAACATTTGACTGCAAATAACCGGGAGTGGTAATACTCCGGGACCAGGCTCCCCAGGCAGTTAGCTTTTTGTGAGGTTTTACCACAAGTCTGGCACTGGGAGAATACTCATGTTCATCACTTATAAGAGTCCAGGTTTCGCCTTTAATACCGGTAATAAGGTCAACATAATCGCCAAAAGAAATTTTGTCCTGAATAAAACCGGCATATAATAATTCCCAGTTTTCGGGATCAACAAACCTGAACTTTGAATGGATGAGCTCCTGCCCTTGTTCATCCCGGTAGTCACCTATATCATAGTTTACGCCTCTGGCATTACTACCGGCAATCAACTCTACCTTAGTAAAATGTTCAGAGAAAAACTTGCCGTTGTATTGCAGTTCACCTTCAGTATAGGAATAAGATGTGTTGTAAGATCCACCCAAACCGCTATTACACCCCAGGGATGGATTCCAGGAATAATACGGACGGAAAAACAAAGAGTGCTTTTCATTAAAAGTATAATCAAAACGAATATTGGCTGTTAAATTATTGTTCGATATTTTAGCGTCCCAGAATGAGGTGAGGCCATTATCAAAGTTGGTATAGGCAGCATAGTCATATCCCCAGTTATAACGTCCATATATATCTGCCTTCACACTGAATCTATCATTACCCTGGTAAAAGAGTTTGGTTCCTGCAAATACCCCCTTGCGATTATCAACATCAGCGCTATTGAATTTGTTGGTTGTTTCCCGGGTATCCCATGAATTTGACTGGTTGTTGTACCAGGGCACTTTCACCTTATCACCCTCAAAATAAGGGTTTTCCCATCCACTATGCATTTCATAGGAACCGTATGCAGATAGAAATAAACCTTCCCCTAATTCAAGCCCCCCTCGTACCGTGGGTGAGATATATCCCCTGGTGCCTGCATCCACATAAGCAAACAGGCCTTTTGAGTCTTTTGCATCTTTGGTTATAATATTGATAATACCAGTGGCTGAATTAGCCCCGTACACCGTTCCTCCGGGTCCTTTAATCACTTCAATTCGTTTTATTTCGGTTAATGGCAGTTGCAGTCCCTCATAAACCATACCAAAAATCGGGTTTGTGATGGGGACTCCATCCATTAATATGTTTACCGACTGAGCATAAGATTCAGGTACTTCCCGAATAGAAGCCGCTGATACATCATAATTAAGATCAATCATCCAAAAACCGGGCACTAAATTAAAGACATCCTGTATCCTGGTAGCACCGGACCGTCTGATATCTTCTTCAGTAATCACATAAATAGAAGAAGCCGCGTCCTGGAGGCTTTCTGCTTTTTTGGAGATTGAGGTCACCTCCATATTCAGTAACTCATCCAGATCCATGCCCTTTAAAATTTTTACCTGAAAGGGACTGTCTTCAACAATCAGGATATGTGTTCCATCACTCATTGGCAATAATCTCCAAAATACCACAAAAGCTCAAACTGTTCTTTTGCAGACTAAAATTTGTTAAATCAATATATTTTACCCCTTTTTAAATAGCCAATGCAAATTAAATCTCAAGAATTATCCCCATTAATTCTAGAGGAA
>JADFYW010000321.1 GCA_015232855.1 Fibrobacteria bacterium | reverse complement strand
AAATGTCATTCTCCCCTTAAAATATCATCTGTGCTTAACGCAGTACTTGAGCGGGTTGGCAGTTTACAGGCCATAGAAGAAAAAAAATTGAGGGATAATTGGGATACTTTGGTAGGAAGCCGTATATCAGAAATAGCAGTGATCGATTCTTTAAGGGAACACAAGCTTTACCTTAAAGTTGAAAATTCGGTCTGGAAAATGGAATTGCGCTTTCAACTTCCCGAAATTATTCAACGAATCAACGCATTTGCGGGATGGAAGCTTATTAAAGAAATCATATTAATTTAAGGATAAACATGACAGAAAATAATGATTACGGTGCTGGTAATATTAAAGTACTCCAGGGGCTTGATGCTGTGCGCAAAAGGCCTGCCATGTATATTGGATCTACTGATATAAGAGGTTTGCACCATCTGGTACACGAAGTGGTTGATAACTCTATTGATGAAGCTATGGCTGGTTATTGCAACCGTATTGATGTCACGATAACCAAAACAAACGGTATTGTTGTACATGATAACGGGCGCGGTATACCCACCGCTATGCACCCCACCGAAGGTGTGGGCACATTAGAAGTAGTTATGACTAAACTGCATGCTGGCGGTAAATTTGATCAAGGCGCTTATAAAGTGTCAGCGGGTTTACACGGTGTTGGACTTTCCTGTGTGAACGCTTTGTCTGTTACTTTAGAAGCGGAAGTATATCATGAAGGTGAGATGTATGTACAGAAATTTTCCAGAGGGGTTCCTCAGGGGCCCGGCGAAGTACTCGGAAAAGCTCCGGATGCTCATTCCGGGACAAAAATATTCTTTCAGGCTGATGGGGATATTTTTACTGAACTGGTCTATAATTTTGATACCCTTTGTGTACGTTTAAGGGAGCTGGCTTTTCTAAACAAGGGTTTGACTATTTCTCTGCGTGATGAACGGGAAGAAGACAAATTTCTAGAATTCTGTTATCCGGATGGTCTCCCGTCTTTTATCCAATATATAGATCAAAACCGAAAATCCCTGATGCCCGCCCCTATGCACTTTGAGGGAGAAGAGGCTGGTGTGCCGGTAGAAATAGCCTTTCAATATAACGAATCCTTTATGGAAAACCTGTATTCCTTTGTAAATAATGTAAATACGGTGGATGGCGGCACTCATGTGGTTGGTTTTAAGGCAGCTATCACCAGAACAATTAATAATTACTTAAGACAAAACCAGGTAAAGCGAAAAAAAGATGTAGTCCTTCATGGTGAAGATGTGCGGGAAGGGCTTACGGCAATAATTTCGATTAAACTGCTCGATCCACAGTTTGAAGGCCAAACCAAACACAAATTGGGTAATCAGGAAGTCAAAGGCATCGTTGAGACTTTTATGAATGATAAACTAAGCGCCTTTTTTGAAGAGAATCCCTCTGTTGCCAAGGCCATTGTTGATAGGTGTACCAATGCTGCTATTGCCAGAGAAGCTGCACGTAAAGCCAAGCAAATGGCTAGACGAAAGAGTGTCCTTGAAAGTGGAAATTTGCCGGGAAAATTGGCGGATTGCTCGTCCAAAGACCCGGAAGTATCAGAACTTTATATAGTGGAAGGAGATTCGGCGGGAGGTAGCGCCAAACAGGGGAGAAACAGAGAGTTTCAAGCCATACTTCCTTTAAAGGGTAAAATTTTAAATGTGGAAAAAGCCCGGCTTGATAAAATCATGCACAATGAGGAACTGGATATTTTAATTAGTGCAATAGGCACGAGCATTGGAGAGGATTCTTTTGATCTCAAAAAGCTTCGTTATCGTAAAGTTATAATCATGACAGATGCTGATGTAGATGGTTCCCATATTCAGACTCTTTTGCTTACGTTCTTTTTTCGTCATATGCGAGAACTTATCGAAAATGACGTTTTGTATATAGCCCAACCCCCTCTTTATAAAGTTAAAGCGGGAAAAATTGAGAAATATGCTTTTTCTGAAAAAGAAAAAGAGCAACATGTAAAAGACCTGGAAGATAAAAAGGGGCTCTATATTCAGCGGTACAAAGGTCTGGGTGAAATGAATCCGGATCAATTAAGCTCAACAACCATGGATCCTGTGAGCCGCGTGCTTAAACGGGTAACTATTGATGATGCTGTAGAAGCGGATCAGATCTTTTCCATCCTGATGGGTGAAGAAGTTGAAAGAAGAAAAGAGTTTATTGAAAATAATGTTCATTTGATTGAGGAATTAGACGTATAGGATTAACTCGTTTTCGGCATAAAATAATTTGAAATTTTTACAAAAAGAGTTCATCTTCATTTCTTCCGGGCTTTTTGTTATTATATTTTTCTATTTCTCTGCGTTTCGGTATTTTTCAAGTTGCCGACTCTCTATCACTTTTTTAAAAAGAGGATAGGGAAATCGTAAGAGAAGACTGATTTTTTAATTGAGGAACTAAAATGACTAACAGGATAATTATTGGCTCTCAGTGGGGGGATGAAGGTAAAGCGAAAATTGTTGATTATTTAACTGATCAATCGGATATTGTTATTCGTTTCCAGGGTGGGGCCAATGCGGGGCATACTGTAGAGGCTGGTGATAAAAAATAT
>JADFYW010000320.1 GCA_015232855.1 Fibrobacteria bacterium | reverse complement strand
GAGAAGAGTTTGAAACACCTGAAGACTCACTCAAAAAAGATATCCTTGGTTTTGTTTCTGAACTTGTAGATAGAGCATTGCTTAAAGTTGAAATCTGATTTCCCCTCTTCTCCGGAACTTCCGGAAGCTGATATCAGGCAGTTTTATCGTCGGCAGAAAGCTCCTTATAGCGCTCTGCTTGAATTGAGTTACGCTTGTAATCTGCATTGTTTTCATTGTTATAACCATCGGCAGCAACAAGAGGAATTGACGATTGAACAGATTGTTCGGGCGCTTAAACAACTTGCTGATTTAGGTTGCCTGCAACTTATGGTGTCTGGAGGAGAATTGTTTTGTCGGGATGATTGGCGGGCTATTCTTGAAAAAGCCAGAGAACTTGGATTTGCTCTAAATCTGTTTACTAATGGTACTCTTATAACTGAAGATGTTGCTCTTGTTTTAAAAAAACTCGGGGTTCTGGAAGTGAATGTTACTTTGTTCTCGGCTGATGCGAATATACATGACAAAGTAACGGGCGTGCCCGGGTCCCATGTGCTAACACTTAAGGGGCTTGCGGCATTACAGAAAGCTGGTCTGCGGACACGCGTGCAATGTTTGCTGATGAAACAAAATCTGGCAGGTTATCAAAAACTAAAAACGGTTGCGGAAAGGTATAATGCCCAATGTTATTTCAGTGTGAATCTGATGCCCCGGACGCCTGTTGATAGCGATGTATTTGGGCAACGGTTGGAACGGGCGGATATTGAAAAACTGGTATCCCGACGGAAGCTTTTCGCAATTTCTGAATGCGGAACAACAGAGGCTCGCGACCAGCAGGAAGGTCAGTTGGTTTGCGATGCCGGAGTTACCCACCTGGTAATAACCCCCTATGGAGAGGTGTCACCCTGCGTGTATGCTTGTAACGGAGAGGACAATTTAAGAACAGAAAGTCTCGGAAATATCTGGAAAAATTCAGATATATTTAAACAATGGCGGGAAACAAAATTACAGAGTCTGCCTCACTGTGTAACTTGCCGGAATAAGGCTAATTGCGGCAGATGCAGGGCAATGACATTGGTTGAAGAGGGTAATGTAGACAGTCCTTCTTCCTGGGCTTGCTTAAATGCAGAAATATTAAGTGCATCAATGTCAGAAAACAGAATAGATGAGTAATTTTTTTGGTTTGTAACCTTTTCCTCTTCTTCTACGTATAGTTAGTACATCATTTAATTTACTTATCCGGACTTCCTCCATCCTTGGGTAAGATGGAAAAGAGGCCTTGATATGATTCTTCCCAATTTGTGCAAACGTTATAAAATATTGTTTCTGACCATTCTGGTTACCGGTCTTCTGTTGGCCGGGTTGTGTCAATGTGCAAAGTCAGGTACCGGGCCTGATGAGGATAAAACGGGGTCACCGGTTGCCGGAATATGGAAAGATAGTGTAAGTGCTATCACCTTTAATTTTGATGATTCAACCTGGTGGAGCGGACTTAACCAGGGTACTTATAACGGAAAAAAGTCAGGAGAGCTTATTCTTTTTGGCCAGCCTTACGCCAGTTATGAGCTGGAAGGGAATGTATTAACGGTAACAGAGCTCCTGGAAGGCGGAGATACTTTTCTGCTGTTGCTGCAATCAGATATACCTCCTGTCTATGTATATGAGTCCAGTTTAACCCGTAAAGGGAATTTTCTTGCTTTCACTTCGAACCGGGGAGGCCATGAAACGGGTGATGTTTTTGTATATACGGTTGACTCCAACGCCAATAAAGATTCTATCTATTATTATGAATTGGTTATAACCATTACGCAAGACACTGTTTTTGATACGGTTTCTACGGACCCTCTTGAAATTGATACTGCAGAACACACACTTACGGACTCAACCCTGGTAAAACATCTGATACCGCCTATTCGGGCTTTAACTGACCGGGATGGGGTAGATGCCATGCCTTCCTGGTCACCCGACGGGCGTAAAATCGCTTTTGTATCTGATAGGAGCGGGAATCCTGCTATATGGATATTTTTGCTGGATGCCTTTGGCGGACCTTTGGAAATTTCTGATTCTGTTTCTCACAACCCGGTGCAGTTGACTGCTCCCGGAAGGGATGCGGGTGACGCAAACCCCACCTGGTCTCCTGATGGCAACACCATTGCTTTTGAAAGAAAAAATATTGACGGTTCGGTTGATGATCTGAGAGATATCTACATGGTTCCGGCTACCGCTTATGGAGACGAGAGTAAAGTAGTGAATTTTACCAGCGCTCCCGAACATGACTGCTTTAATCCGGAATGGTCACCCCGATCTGAGGTGAATATCATTTTATTTGAACAGCGACAAAATGGGACGTCTTCAGACTGGGATGTGTATTGGATGTATGGTAGTGATTCTGTGGGGTTTAACCCTGATGACAAAGATAAAAAAGCCACCAATCCCAACAGGAATGGCCACCCCACCTGGGCGCCCCATTGCCAGGCCATTGCTTTTGAACGTAATCCTCCGGGCAACGACTCTGCTTATGATATTAACATTCAACAATTTGCTCTCCAGTTGGATTCAAGCGGGGATTCTACCATAGAAATAAGT
>JADFYW010000031.1 GCA_015232855.1 Fibrobacteria bacterium | reverse complement strand
GTTTTTTACTTTGGATGTACTGGCACCAACACATCCAAAGTTGTTTATATACCTGATATGGATCCCATTATGCCATACTGCAATGTAACGCTTTATTCCCGGCTCCCTATGAGAGGAGAAGCTGAACAAGGTTCCTATTATAATAATGGGGGCGTCTTTTACGGAAGTTCATTAAAGGATTTCATGCGTTTCGGCCCTGGAAAAGAGCCTCCTGCCGAGGTTGTCTGGGACTGGGATTCCCGCCAAATCGATGATTGGTGGGTAAAAATAGCAACCGGCATACTTATGGATATTTATGTGAAATACAATCAATGGCCAGATCGGCATAGTTACATAGATACTAAGCATTTGATAAAAGGAACCTCAATCAGCCACAACGGCACAAATACCGACAGCCCGAAAGACTGGATTTTGACCATGGCAACCCCTGGGCGCCCGAACGAAACAATAAAAGTAACAATGCCGGTTCTTACCTCACCTGCAGCAGAAAATAACAGTTTACCTGCTCTGACGCTTAAGGATACCCGTCCTATTCTCTTTGCTGCGTCTTTTGACCATCAGGTTTGGGGAGATTATCCCCGGGACTGGCATTATTATGAAATGGTGAGCGATGTACTTACAAGAACATATAATGTCCCGGCTAAAATTACCGGTGCATACGCAGTTCATACGGAATTTGGCGAAAGAGGATTATGGATATCTCCTTCTTCTGCGACAGTCTGCAATCATAATATGGCCACTGCCACTTTTGGTGATGGAGCTGATTGGACAGATTACCGCATGACTTTTACTGTCAAACATACAACAGGAGATCACGATCGTCATCAGGTGTGTCAATTTTACATGCGCATAAAAGATGATCCGGAAAGCATAGTAGGGTATCAATTTAATTTATTTGGAGGCACGAGTATTTCTGTGCGTAATTGGCAAGGAACGGGAGCTGATATTAGTCTATCAAATATTCATAAAGGCGTGGATATTTGGGGTGGAGGCGAGCCGTATAGCCGTAGCAACCAACTAGTCAATGATAAAGCTCAAACGGTAAATCCTTTTAACGACAGACTGAAAGTCACCCTGGAAGCTAAAGGCAACAAAATTTCCTCCACTTATGATAACGGAAGAGGAGGCGTATTAACCTTGTCTGCTACCGATGACACCTATTCTTCCGGCAAACCGGCTATTGGTGTTGTTTATGGTAATTATATTTATAATAACATACTGGTAGAAGACCTTAGTGAACCACCTGCAGGTAATCTTCCTGTCTGCGTAATTCCACAACAGAAGGATACCGCTACATTGAACGAAGCCTTTCAATTCAGCGCAGAAAACAGCATATATAGCGGAGATCAAAGCAAGCTAACCTACTTATGGGACTTTGGAGATGGCTTTAAAGGCAGCGGTCAGCGGCCCAGTCATATCTATATGGGTACAGGAACCTATCGGGTAACTTGCACTATTTCTGATGGAATAAATTCGAATACCGATGGGTTATTTGTTACCGTTACCGGCCCGACGGATAACACCCCTCCCTCAAACATTACCGATTTAAAGGCCTCCGTCGTAAATGATGTTGTAACATTAAGCTGGAGCGCAGCAACTGATGCCGAAACAGGGATCAGCGGATACACCATCTACCGTGGGACAAGCGAAAACCCAACTACCCCCCTCATAACAGTTAGAAATATTACCGAATTCATCGACCATACCGGGATAGCGAGTACCACTCTTCACTATAGAGTTAAAGCTCATAATGGCATCAAAGGAGGAAGTGCGAATTTCAGTAATAATGTAAGTATTCAAACAGAAACAACATCTATAAAAACAAGAAAGTTCATAACTCCCATACTTTCTATTTTCGGAAACCCTGCAAGCAATAAACAACAAATAACAGTTCAACTCCCCCGTGCGCAAAACATCACCCTTGAAATTGTAAATACAAAAGCGCAAGTTATCCATCAGCTTTATAGTGGCAAAAGGGAAAAAGGCAAACATATTTTCAGTTGGAATCTTCAAAAAAGTATTCCTGGTTTGTTTTTCGTTAGGTTAAAAACAAAGAACCATATTCTCTCTCGTAAAGTAATCAGGCTTAAATAAACGTTTATTTCACATATTTCACTAAAATGGAATTATATTGAAACTATAGTACTGTTCAGGATGGGCAGGTCTGGTGCGAGACATCTGTTTTCTCAGATGAAAAATGCAGAGTTAATCCTACACTCAGTATTCTAAGGGGCTCTTGCTTAACGTCTTCATTTTGGCCTGGCAGTTATGAAGTAACATTTGAACATAAATTAACAATGCAGAACACTTTTTAAGGGTTCTGAAAATACGAGAAGCTTAACTTTACCTGGGAGGGATCATGATCACATTAAGAAAAGGGGTGGTTTTATTCTTTACGCTGGCCGTTATTATACCGGCAACATCCGCTACACTTGAGGATATCCACTTGGTAGGCTCAATCCCAACCGTTGATTGGGTGAAAGGGCAAGGATGGGTTGATGTATATAGCGATGGCACAATTCACGTTGTATATGAAGCAAAGTATAAATCAGGCCCAAGTATTGATAATCTGGGAGAGGCTGAAGTGTATGCACCTGGAGTTACCGGGATATGGAATCCCAAAGTTTTTTTAGACTACCAAGGAGAACCTCACATTGTTTACCAAACAGGATTAGGGGGAGAAGCATCTTCTGTCTGGTATACAACCAAAAAAGACGGCAATTGGATTACCCCAGAAAAATTCACAGATAGATCTGAAACGGGTCAAAATCGAGCTATGATTCCTTCACTAGCTATTGATTCAGCAGGAAATATTCTCGCTTGTTCCTGGGCTGTAAGCAGTAATAAAACTACCAGAAATGCAGCTACATATCGTTGGCGCTCACCGGATGGAACCTGGAGCAGTTTAAAAGCTCTCGAAGGTGGTTTAAACTGGTCAACAACACCCAAAGTAGAAGAAGTAAATGGAGATTTTTATATGTTATACCAAGGTAGTGACTGGCATATAGCTGGTCCGGTGAAAGCGGGTGGAACCTTTTCAACTGATGGTATCGGGGTACATGCAAATGATACTTCCCTTCATTGGACGGTGCTAAACGAAGGAGCTAATTTTACTGTTATTGATGCTGACACCATGGTATTTACCAGTGGATATCGCATTAGCGGAGGTTGCGCGGTAATGGCGGGTATAAGAATGGGAACCAATTTTCAAATACCGGTTCAATTAGGTACATTTACCAGCCCACATCGTGACTGTGAAAGTATGATACATCCCGATGTTGCAGTTGATAAGGCAACCGGGGCAAAAATTGTTACTGCCCCAAACTCAGTTGATTCCTCAGGTCTTTTTTGGGTTTATGAAAATGATGCATGGACCAGCACCCAAAAAGTTTATGATGATGAATGGGGGATGCAATTTTCTGATAGAATTGGTCCCAATGTGGCAGACCTCCCCGGCCGTGGTGTAATCCTTTGTTTCCGGCACAACGACAATATTTATCTGCGCAAACTTGTTACCGAAGGCAAATTATTGGAAGATTCAACAGTTACTGGCATAACTCCTGTATCTCGCACAAGAGAATCCTTATCCGGTTTGCGGTTTATTGAAAGTGGGAACACATCTTTCATTTCTACCCTTGTCCCAACTAACAAAAACTTTTCAGTTAAAATTTCAGACCTGAATGGTAAAGTTATTGGTACTTATAAACAAATGAACGCACAGGCATTAGTAGCCATTGTCAAACATTTCCCGACTGGTTTGTATATGTTTGATGTAAAAAAGTAACATGACAGTATTAGGAAACAATAAGATTCTAAGATGCATGCTGATTTTTGTTTTTGCATTCATGGTATCCGCAGAGACGTTGGAAAAGGTCCATACCTTTGGCAATGGATTGCAAGGATGGGTTGCGGTCCATACTGATGGCACCATTCATCTGGTTTATAATAATAGTTATCAACAAGGCCCCTCAATTGAAGAAATGGGAAGTCCCAAGGAGATTGTCCCTGGCCTTAATGATATGTATAGCCCCAAAATAACAGTTGATCCAAATGGGGTCCCCCACCTCGTCTATCAAAAGGGTGTTGGCAGTGGAGCGACAACATCCTGGTACACCACCCTCAAAGATGGTGAATGGATTGAACCCGAAAAAATCGCAGATGCTTCCGAACTTGAGCGGGAAAGAGCTTTTTTGCCAGATGTAGCTGCGGATATTGAAGGAAATGTGTTAGTAAGTTTCTGGACCCTTATTTTCCCGAAAACGGGTATTAATACTGCAAATTATCTTTGGCGCAATGCTGAGGGAGTTTGGAGTGAGCGAAAATCCATCCCGGAGGTGTGGTGGTCATCAACCCCCCGGGTAGAAGAATTGAACGGTGGATTTTATTATCTGTATCAGCCCTCAGCAAACGACTGGGTTGTCGCAGGTCCGATAAAAGCCGGAGAGGAGTTTACCGGTGGGATTTCAACCAAGGTAAATCAGCTGGAACTGAGTGTGCTTAATGAGGGTGCTGATATGGCAATAGCCAAAGATAGTACTATCGCAGTCACGGCAAATCTTAGACGATTATATGAAGGACCTGGAGGGGTTTGGGCATCTGTAAAAGAAAATAATGACTTTGGACAACCCACTTATCTGGGCGACCTGGAAGGTTCTGTAAGAGGTGACGAGTGTAACCTACACCCCAATGTGGCAATTGACGAAGCAACCGGGGCAATGGTGGTTACTACTCAAAATCCCATTGATAATCGAGGGTATTTTTACATTTATGAGAAAGGTGTTTGGTCTCATGCCCAGCGTATTTATGATGAAGATGCTCTACAAATTTTCGCAAGGTCTGGACCAACCGTAGCTGATATTCCCGGCCCCGGAGTTATTATCTGTTTCCGCAATGATACCAAAATTTGTATGCGGTTACTGGTTCCTGATGGGTTTACTCCTCTTTTCCGGACAACTAGGAGAGAGCCTGTTACCCCCCATTACCTCAAATGTTTTATTTCAGAGAAGTCCAAAAAGCTATGGTCCATTCCCTCTCTTTCTTTTACAGGTTCGTATAATTTTACCATTTCAGACTTGAATGGAAAATTATTAGGACAATACCAATCAAAAACAATTCAATCCTTTAATTCCAGTCTGGACAATTATTATCCGGGTCTGTATATTATTAGTGTAATAAGGTAGACATACGTATTTTTTGGTATAAATGACCTTCAGAAAATTTATCATCGCAGAGCTGTTCCGGTACAAAAAAACGTATCTGGCGTATTTTCTCACAGCAACTATTGCGGTAGCGGCCTTTGTTTTTATTTCTCTTACTTCTCAGGCAGCGAAGCGGGACATTCAGCTTATTACCAAAGAGATGGGGCAGAATGTAATCATCCTCCCAGCCCAAACCGAATTAGAAGATTACTATAGTGCATCGGGAAATGAACATACAATGCCAGAAGAGTATGCAGATTCACTGGCTGCCCACAAAGGGATAAACGTAACCTATCATGTCGCAGTCCTTCAAAAAAGCAGCTATATACAAGGGAGCCGGGTCATAATCACCGGGATAAAACCCTATAAAGGAAAACTTGAATCCAATGGTCGGAAAAATCCGTATAGATCCATAAAAACAGGTGAAGTACGCATTGGTCATATTATTTCACAAAAAACCGGCCTTCAAAAAGGTGACTCCCTGAGTATTATGGGGGCGAAACATATCATCACCAAAGTAAAGCATCCCATGGGAACTATGGACGACTACCGGGTTTTTGTGGATCTGGACTGGTTGCAACTGCGCCTTAATCGTATGGGGGTCATCCATGCTGTTCTTTCGTTAGAATGCCTGTGCGGGGGAGTACCTCTCAGTATTATCGAAAATAACATCAGGCAGGCAGTACGCAAAATTCTCCCCACCGTAAAGGTTGTCACTCTGCGCAGCATAGCCCTTGGCCGATACAACGCCCGCAAAACCACAGATAATTACGGACGCCTGGTCTTTTTCCTGGTCCTTTTTTCCAGTATTATGTTTATTATGCTCCACTCCTATAGCGAAGCCGCTTCCCGAAAAAGAGAATACGCACTTATGTCCGCAATTGGGTTCCCCGGCCTCTTTCTCATAAAATTATATCTGGTAAAATCTTTTATCATCACTATGGCTTCTGTGCCTGCTGGTTGGATTATAGGTAGAACATTCACTTCTTCGTTTGGTATTCTCTTTACTAAGGCCATCATTCTACCCGATTACAGCTTACTGCCTCAATTATTCATCGGTTTATTCGTTGTGGTCGCAACCGGTTTATCCCCGGCCCTGATACACGCACTAAAAACAGACCCCTTTGAAATATTGCGGGAAGAATAACATGATTGAACTCACAAACATTACTAAAGAATTTAAAAAAGGAAAAAGGAGTACCCGCGCTCTTAGCGATATTAACATTTCTATTCCCTATGGTTCCTGGCACACCATCACCGGCAAAAGCGGAAGTGGAAAATCCACTCTGCTCTATACCATCGCGGGACTGGTTAAACCAGACACCGGCCGTGTACATATTAATGGAAATAGTGTATATGACCTCTCTCCCTCAAAAAGAGCAAACATAAGAGGGAAGAATATCGGTTTTGTCTTCCAGTCGTTCTACCTTATCCCCCATCTCACGGTTTTGGAAAACCTGCTGGTGAGCGGAGGTATTTTCAGTAAAGATACCACAAGAGCTTCAGCGCTATTAGACAGGCTTGGACTTTCCGAAAGAGCATCCCATATGCCATCAGAACTATCAGTAGGAGAGAAACAACGTACAGCGGTCGCCAGAGCGGTGTTTTGTAAACCGTCAATAATTCTCGCAGATGAACCAACCGGAAACCTCGATAGCGAAAACAGTGATAAGGTGATGTCCTATTTAAAAGAATTTAACCAGGAGGGAATAACGGTGGTATTGGTTACTCATATGCCAAAAGAGAATTTTGAGGTTTTTTCTAATGAGTGCCTGGAGATTGCAGATGGGCGACTATTATGAAATTGTGCTATATGCAGAGTGAAGTTACCTGGCTTAGATGGAGTATCATAAGTATACAAACTGTCATTCCCCTGCTTGACAGAGGAATCCATATTATTTTAACAGGGTGCTGCTCTTTTCAAACGATGTTAATACTTAAAAAATACATCAAAACTACTATTACAATGTCATTGCCCTGCTTGACAGGGCAATCCATCCCGAGTTATATAACTTGTTTCTCATATTCTCATATAAAGCAAGTTTTTTTTCATAAAAGGTGGATTCCCCGGTCAAGCCGGAGAATGACAAGTGAATTATTTCAAATTTATTTTCAACTTTCCACCGTTTCAAAAGAGCCACACCCATTTTAACACAATGAAAACATATTACGTATACATATTAGCTAATAAAAAAAATGGAACTTTATATATTGGTGTAACAAATAACATTGAACGACGACTCTTAGAACACAAACATGGCGTAACACCTGGTTTTACATCAAAATATGGTGTTAATAAACTAGTCTATTATGAATTATTTCTGGATATTGATAGTGCGATTAGACATGAAAAGCGTCTAAAAAAGTGGAAACGAGATTGGAAGATTCAAAAAATCAATGACTTTAACCCTGATTGGAAAGATCTCGCTGCATATCTACTTGAAAGCGTAAATGTAGGTAAGTCCAAAGAAGATTATTATGAAAATGGATTGCCCGGTCAACAGACTGTGTCATAAGTATGAAAAAATGGTTCAACGATGTCATTCCACGGCTTGACCGGGGAATCCACCAAAAGAAATGGCAATTTTCTTCTATTTTGCTCACTTTCGTTCACTGGATTGCCCGGTCACGCCGGGCAATGACGTACATGGGGAGCATTTTCTTACTTATGACACAGCCTGCAAGCCGGGCAATGACAGGCAACGACAGGCAATTATGTATTTTACCCTACTAGTCTTAATATTTTTTTTAGTCTTTCCCGCTTTCCCCTGCGAATACCCCGATTATTATGCTGCAGAAAAAGAGTGGTTTAAAAAAGAACACTTCATTTTTGAATGTTTGAGCAATAACATAGCCAAAGACAGCCTTGAAATGAAAAACGTTTTGGCCCGTATTAATCGTGAGTATCCAACCATCCTCATGGAATCCCGAATTCTAAACATAGCAATAGACCTGAAAGAACGAAAAAACAAAGACAAGGCCCCCGTTTGCAGATTCCTCACCTTCAGAGGGCATGATGTATTTTTCCCTTTTGCCCGATTCGAACAGTCTCTGCCAAACGAATCACAAATCGCAAATCTGATTGCTTCACCCATCAAAAAGAAAATTGTGAAGGCACTGTCAGCCAAAAAAGTTGTGCTCTTGGTATTACAAGGCAACGACAAACAACAGAATCGTTCATTTAAAAAATGTGCAAAAGAAGGCAAAACCATGGCCCGGGACATCGTAAATAAAGATTGCGACATTATTTACCTGGACCTGGACAATAAACAGGAACAGCATCTGGTAAATAATATTTTCCTCTACAAACGAGACAAGCGCCCGGGGATATTTATTCTTTTTGGCCGTGGCAAAGGACTCTATTTTATTGACGACCCCACCCAAAAGCAAATAATCCTCGATGTTGCCCAAATGCTCGACAAAAACACCAACACCGCCTCGTCTGACCTGGAACCGAGGATATTGCTGGATGTACGGGAATAAAAAAAGTTATCAGTAATCAGTTGTCAGTTTTCAGATGTGAGTAATCAGTTGTCAGTTATAATTAATGGCTTAGCAAGATTATTTAAACACAAAGTTTCGGCCCTATCATAAGTTTGATAAAAGATCATCTTTGTACTCGATAGTAAAAGGGACTAATTAGTTCTTGCTTAATATTGGTCTATGTTTGTCAATGTACCAACAACGTCATTACCCGGCTTGGTAATCCATCAAATCATCGATTCTGGGATGGATCGCCCGGTCAAGCCGGGCGATGACAATCGTTGTAACCTTGTTTACTTTCAACTATTGTAAACTGAAAACGGTAAACTGACAACTCGAAACTAATTACATTCTATACTGCATGCCCCCCGACCAGCGCCTGCCAAAATCAGGGTACCCCACCACCGTCGAAAACTCTTTATCAGTGATATTCGTAAGTGCACCATAGAGGCGCAGTTGATGTTTTGATTTCAGTTTCCAGTTGTATCCCGCTGTACAATCCAGAGTAAAATAATTTCCTATGTCATGGTATTCGCTTGCAAAACGTTTAGATTCATATCCGGAAACATATTTTCCAAATACATGGGCGTCCATGTCCCCGTAGGTGAAAGAAAAGCCACCATTAGTAATAAACTCGGGCTTTTCCTTATCGCTCTCATAGTCACCATCAACATCCACCCAGTGGCGCATTAAGGTAACATTAGCAAACAAACTTAGCATATTTATAAGAGATGCCGATTTAACTTCCAATTCAATACCAGCAGTTTGCTTGCTCTTATTTTCATAGAGTTCCATTAAAGACCCGTTAGACGCCCGCAGGGTATCGTTTGTGAGACTTATAGCATTTTGACGATTAACATAAAAAGCAGTTGACCGCCAACTACCAATATTGCCCAGAACCAACTCCCCGCCAACATCCGCTTTAGTCTGGATTTCATTATCAGGAGTGAGCTGTTCTGCGGTAAGAATACCTTCTCGGGGCTGTACAAACCCAAAAGCCAAATTGGATGCAAAGTTAACATATTTCGGTAAGCGGTAAGAGGCACCCAGATTCGCGTTTAACAAGGGACTTTCCCATTCATCCTGAACCAGGTCAGCGGCTTTCAAGGCTCCTTTATTACTGCCATTTATGCCAAAGGCACCGTACTCTGCAAGGTATCGCTGTACCCAGCGCACACCTCCATCTAAAGAAAGAGCCCCTATAGTATGTTCGTCAGCAATCACGCCTGAAACCGTATGTATATCATTTCGTTTACCCATAAAAAAACGTTTTCCGTCTGGAGCAACCCAGTTACTATACAGAGCGCCTATACGTAATGTATTGTTTTTAATGATAGACATAGCGTGAATAACATTAGCACCCCACTCCCAATCGAGTTCTTCTGTGGTACTGTGTCCACCGCTTGTATTTGCAACAAAGTCGTGGTTCCGGCGGGTAAAAAAGAACAAAACCGAAGACGCCATTTTTTTATTGTACTGATAAAGCCCACGGGTATTAAAAATATAAGCGCGAAAGGGATCATACACCTCATCTCTGGTTTGAAATGAATTTGAAGCGGGGGCCAGAGCCGTAACTAATTCCCGCTTTCCCTGAAGGTAAAAGTTATTCATCTGCAAAGTAAATTTTTGCGATGGTCTCCATTTGAGCCGTACATAACCATGGTTGAGACTTTCAACCCCATGCCGGTCCTCAGGTCCTGATGTATAATTTCCTCCCGTTCCCACAGCATAAGACAAGTTCCCTACCCTGTTGCCATGTACAGCATTTGCCCGCACCGTATTAAAAGAGCCATATTCAATATTACCCGACATCCCCAGTTTATCATATTCCTTGGGTACGATGTTAATAATCCCAACAAGCCCGGACAGACCGTTAACCAATGCAGCACTTGAGCGCATAACATCAATTCTTTCAATTTCCACGGTAGGGAAAAAATAGGGTAATTCAAGAAACTCCCGTTGCCAGACCCCATCCACGGCATAATCGGGATAGGGATATTTCTGCCCTCTGAAAGAGATGAATTCCTTCACTTTTCTTCCCCGGCTTTCACTCCATGCTCCGGGAAGATATTTCACCGCTTCTGTCACCGTATGTGCGTTTTGGTTCTGGATATCCTGTGCCGAAACAGTAGAGGTAGATAAACGGAGACCATCAGATTCTTTTAAAGGATTACTAACAGCTTCTGCAATTTTTTCTGAAGCAACCGTAAAAGGAAATAAGGTGAGTGTATCTGCGGGAAACTCGCTCTCTTGCTGTGCCGCAACCATTGAACACAACAAAACATGAACAATTGTACAATACATTCCTGTAAACAGTCTCATTATTACTCCTCTGGTTCACAAACAATATAACGTACTTTCAAAAAAGAACAACTTATTAATTTCACATCCTTTTCCTTCTGATTTTCATTGCCCTTTTTATCTTTTTGCACTAGATTAATAGTAACAATCCTATTTGTTCTTTTGACTTAACAACAAGAGAAACATATGCATCTTAAATTCAAACTATTTTTTGGTTTATGGTTCCTCATCTTCCATGTGGCCTTTTCGCAGGATATTGGCATTACTAAGGGATATGTAGTTGTCCTCGGAGACCTATCCTATGCCGCGACTCTCGCACAAAATAATCCTGAAATTATTGTATACTCTCAGGTAGACAATACCGATGCCAGCTGGAAAGCCGCCAGTGAGTTTTTTGATACAAAAAGTCTTTTCGGAACAAGAGTTTTTCTCGGCCGGGGCCCCCTCACTCAATTACATTTGGCTGAAAATTTTGTGGATGTTCTCGTTGCCAAGGGCTCCACCATGCCACCGGATTCTGAAGTCTTACGAGTATTACGTTCCCAGGGCAAAGCATTCCTTGGAACCCGGGAACTGATAAAACCCCTGCCCTCCGGCATGGATGACTGGCCCCATCTCTACCACAGCCCCAGCAATAGTAATTTTTCAAAAGACAGTGTTTTGAGGGCGCCTTATATATCGTCGTTTTTCGCGGGTCCCCGTTTCGGTCCTGTGCCCCAGGCGGCAGTGGCAGCCGGAGGAATATTGTTTAAAGCTTTCGGGCATATTGCATTCCATAAACGCGAAGAGCCCTATCTCAATACCCTGATTGCGGTAAACGGCTATAACGGCACCATCCTTTGGTCCCGGCCTATTACCCCTGGGATAAATATTCACCGAAGTACCATGATAGCCACTTCCACTGATTTATACATCGGAGATACGGCAGCCCTTAAAATAATAGACCCGCAAACGGGTGAATTAAAAGACGAATACATCCCGGATGTAGAAGGGGGAACCTTCTGGAAATGGATGGGATTGGAAAAAGGTATTCTCTATGCTGTGGTCGGTGCCAAAGAGACTCTCGACCCTACCCAAAAGCATGCTAACCCTGAGCCCGGCTGGCCCTGGCAAAAAATTTCTCCGGGGTTTAATGCTGCCACCTACCAATGGGGTTTTGGCCGCACCGTTATAGCCGTTGATTTAGCCCAAAAGAAAGTCCTCTGGTCCCACCGGGAACAAAATCCTGCAGACTGCCGGGCAGTGTGTATGGAAGACGGAAAAATATTCATCTTCCGGTATGGCGAATACCTGGTTTGCCTGAACGCGCAAAACGGGGATGAACTTTGGAGGCAGACACCCGCAAATAACCCTACACTCTTTAACGGCATGGGGGCCTATTCCGAGGGCCAGGACTGGTCCACCAACTGGCGTTCAGCCAATTATCTCAAATGTGGAAACGGTATGCTCTATTTTGCGGGGCCCCAAATATCTGGTGCTATGATGGTGATATCCATGCAAGACGGCAGTGTGAAATGGCAAAACCCCGACCACAATATGCAACTGGTAGTCGCAAACAATTTTCTTTACGGCATTAGTGGCAATGCTGATGAGACCAGCAGTAAAAAATTTGACCCGGCTTCCGGTAATATTGTAAAAAATTACGACATGCGCCGTGCCAGCTGCACCCGGCCTACGGGAAATGCCTCGTCCATATTTTTCCGTGCCCATGAAGGCTCCTCCCACCTGAACCTTGAGACCGAAGTCTTTGAATATTTTCCTCCCATGCGTCCCGACTGCTTTGACGGCCCCACCATTGCAAACGGTCATGTGTATTTCTGGCCCATGGCTTGTGACTGCAATCTCCAGATGCTTGGTCTCGCAAGCTTAGCCCCTGCGGGTAATTTTAACTTTGAACAAAAGGCGGTAGAATCAGAGAGGCTTATTAAAACCGGAGACATCACTAATGTGGCTACTTTTGATATTACTGCTGCAGACTGGCCCAATTTCCGTAAAGATAACCAACAAAGCGCTACCTCAACCGCCAGCCTTCCTACATCAGGGGTACACCAGGTATGGGAACACATCGCTCCCGGAGGTGTGAGAGTATCATCCCCCACCACATCGGGAGGCCTGGTGTTTGTTGGTCGTACCGATGGCGCGGTAATCGCTTTTGAAGCCAAAACAGGCAAACGAAGATGGACAGCCTATACCGGCGGTGCTGTCCGCTACCCACCCGCTATTTCACAAGGCAGAGCCTATGTGGGAGCAGGAGACAGTTGGGTATATGTGTATGAAGCGGCCACAGGCAGATTGTTATGGCGTTTCAAGGCAGGGCCTCAGGAACGGAGGCTTCCCTTTTACAACTCACTCCTCTCTACCTGGCCTGTTGCAGGGGGCGTTCTGGTAGAAAACGGTGTAGCCTATACCGCTGCGGGTATTGTAAACCATGACGGAACTCATGTCTATGCACTGGACGCAATAAACGGTAGCATCAAATGGCAAAATAATACATCAGGAAAAATTTACCCCACAGCCCCCGGTGGCATTGATGTTCAGGGCCCTTTACTTTTTTACAATGACGTTATCTATTTCCCCGGTGGCACCCTGGTTTCCCCTGCAGCCTATGATATCACTGATGGTACAGCCCTGCGAACAGAACCCATTGCGGTGGAATCGGTGTATAAAGGGAAACGCGGACAGGAGCTCTTCCTTTACTTTAAAGAAGTGTATTGTAACGGCATGCCTTTATACAAAGACCCACAATACGAAATATTCGGCGAGAACTGGTCAGGTTCTACTTCTGAGAAAAGTTTCCTTGCGGTCTCAGGCGGTAAAGCAATATTCTGGGTACATGAATACCACGGTACCTCTTCATCAGTAAGTGCCTACCCCAGTAGCGCAATAAGTCTCGACAACCTGCCCAAGTTCGGAACCAACCCACCCTTTGCCGGTGACTGGAGCCATACGGTCCCTATGAATGGACAACTTTTAGCAGTTGCGTCTAACGCAGTTGTGGTACATGAAGACTTCCAGTTACACTCATTAAATCTTGCCAGTGGCGCGACCAAATTTAAAACTACGCTTTCCGCAAAACCCGAAAAATGGGGCCTTGCGATAGACCGGGACGGCAGAATGTTTATTTCACTTGAAGACGGACGGTTAATCTGCTATGGAACGGACCCCCAAGTCAGTATCAAAGAAGCAGACGACGGTGGCCCGGATTTTGATCTTCGCTATTCTCGCTACTCCGCCTCCGGGCATGACATTAGAGTTCAGTATACTCTAAAACACACATCAAAAGTGGAAATTGTCGTTTACAATATTTTTGGGAAACAAGTTTCTTCTTTGGTGAGCGCTACTAAGCCATCTGGCAATTACCAGCTTAACTGGAAAGGAACGAACACCCAGGGACAGCCGCTCCCTATTGGCTGGTATACCTTAAGCATGAAAACCCCAGGCTTTGTTAAGCATTTACAGTTGCTTATTTTCAATTAGCCTTTGTTCAAGATATATTCTTTTCACCGCAAAGGCGCAAAGTGTTAGTTCTGAACAAGAACTGATTAATATAAATTCAAAAAATCGGGTTGCGTTTTTGCATCAAGCACTCTATCTTATGAACAGGGGAAATCATATGAATTGGGAGGGGAAAATGCGGTTATTCTGGATTTTATTTTTGTTTATTTTGGGAAATATTCTTTTTGCTGATATTCCCTGGTATTATGCCTCAGAAGCTGAAAATTTTGATAATAATGCTGGCTGGGTTGAACGCACCGAAGTAGCAGGCTATCAAGGTGAGGGTTATATGCTGGCCTCCACCCAAAGCGGTAAACTCGATTATAAAATTAACTTCACTGAAGCCGGCACCTATTACCTGTACCTCAGAAACTACGCCACGGGGTCCCCGGATAACGCGGTCCATTTCTGGATAGATGGTAACAAATTAACGGGCGTTCTGGGGCTGGAAGCTATTTATTTTATTAAATCCAGCACCTGGAATTGGAGTTCACAATGGCAAATTGCTGACGCGGTCCATGAAGGTCCTGTTGATATTCAAATATCTTCAGCCGGAGAGCACACCCTCACCTTTGAAGAAAGAGATGACTTCTGGAAATTTGATCGTTTTGTAATCACCACAGAAATGATTAATCCGCCAGGTACCTATTCCAGTGGTTTGGAAGAATTTGAACTGGATATTTTAAATGATATCCCAAATGGTTATAAATCTGATTTTGATACGACCATATTATTTAACTGGTCCGGAATTCAAAACAATGAATCGCAGACATTCTCAACCTTTAAGGTTCTTCCAGGTATTCACGAATTATCAAATATACCAGAACATTATCAGGGAATTGATATTCGGGGTAGAAAATCTAATTCCACAAACAACAGCATCCGCCTGTATATTCCGATTCAATAGAGAAAGAAAATATAACATCGTGCTGGGAAAAGAATTCTTTTTTCTAAACATTGTTTTTGTAAACTAAAGTCCTATCACTGAAAGTACATAGCCTTAACGATTTACTGTTCTAATTGATGTTAGAATTATTTTGTAACCATCCTACAATTGTCATTGCCCGGTCAACAAGTAGTGTCATAATAGATGAAAGTATCCCGATGTATGTCATTCCACGGCTTGACCGGGGAATCCACCAAAAGAAATGGCAATTTTCTTCTATTTTGCTCACTTTCGTTCACTGGATTGCCCGGTCACGCCGGGCAATGACGTACATGGGGAGCATTTTCTTACTTATGACACAGCCTGCAAGCCGGGCAATGACATGTTTTTAAACCAGGTAATATTGAACAAGAACTAACTAGCAAATGAGACCAATAAAGTATCCCTTTCTCTCCCGCTAGCACGTTAGAGAAAGGGAAGGCCCTGAGGATGGGCCTTGGGAGGATAAACCTCAATATCAGTGCAGAAGACTGATTTTTTCGGTACTTCTTCTTTTCCCATTTATATGTAATGTAATCATATATACTCCAACGGGAACGCTCTCTGTGTTCCAATGAACATTTCCATCTTGAGTAAGAGGTAAAGAGGCAACCTCAGTTCCGTTATAATTAAATATGTGAACGGATGAAGCACTACCCGAAGCAATGTCTTTTGCTTTTATATAAACCTTTTTTCCATTTTTATACACAGCTAATTGATTCATGGTATTGTTAATGTTTTGTTTAACCCCAACCACAGTACTGTCACTAGTTCCTACCGTTACCCGTTGAAGCATACCCGACTCTGAATAAACAACATACACTCCACCCCAGGGAGTTGCAGCAATACCTCCCGCACCACAACCCTTGCCACCACTGGTGACGGTCCCAACTTTAACCTTGGTAGAAATGCTGTCGGTAACCGGATTCCAAAATTGTAACGAAGCAGATTCGTTTGAGTCTGAAAACAGAAAATAGGCTACCCCGTATTTTTTGTCATAAGCTCCACGAGGAAAGGGCCATGGAGAATTGGTCTCGCCAGCCAAAATAGAACGCATATCTTTTGAAAGGTTATTAACTTCAACGCCATTCAAACCATGTTTATGGCCGGCATTCATAAAAAGTATAATACTATCGGCCCAAATAGCATGAAAACCTGAACTGGCATTTTGATTGATAAGAATGTCAAAAATATTTTCTTCCGGCTTTTGGTCGATGAATTCTCCCCAGGACACCTGCTGGCCTCCAACGAAATAATATACTTTGCCATCGCCCGCATTCCGACTGTCCGGTCCTAAAAGAGCAGGAGGCCGTGCATTGCTTTCTTTGGTATGGGAGTAGATGGTTTTAGCTGCGCCACCTTCAATCACTCCATAATAAGAACTACTCGGTGGAATTTTAATGCTCGAACTGTCTATACCCACAAAACTCCAAAAGGCGACGCCATCCTTATCTGCAGCTACCTGGGGGGTTTCATTCCACGCCGTTCTGGGAGTAGGGAGATTGATAGTACTCCCCCATGTGTTTCCCTCTTTCTTTTTGTAAAAACAGGCTTTTCCTATATCCCACACCACATGAACATTCCCCTTGGTGTCTACCGTAAGCCAGGGATTATCACCATTATCAGTAGACAAGGTTTCTTTATCCGAAACATCCCCTAAAGGAGAAACTTTGAGGTACTTAATTCCACCTTTGGTATATGCGACATGCAGGTTATTGTCCTTATCTAACACACAAAAAGGTTTTGTCCCGCTATCCAGAGGCACTTTCCCGCTGATATCAAGCTGCCCGGCAAAAATTGAACTACACATTAAAAATAATAGTATTAAATATTGCATTACGTTCTCCTTTATGTTGCTTTTTATACGCTACTCAGTCGAAATATTATTGTAATCAGGAAAGCAAAAACCCTCTTTCCAGTTATTTATCCCCAATATGGGTTTTGCAAACTCATATGCAGACTCCTGACCTGGAGTTTCTGACTGTTTAAACACCTCATAAATATACTTTTTTTGAGGAGGATTATCCCAGGTCCATAAGCCAAGATCCAGCCCCCCTTCTGCTGTGTCAGATACATGCCGATGGTAAATATAGGCTCCTATTTCGGGCATATTTTTAACTTTATTAAAAGCACAGGCATAGGCCGCTGCCTGCATTTTCTGTTCAGCCAGACTGGTATCCATGTTGTGATATCCCTGCTCGGTTATATCGATTCCACGAAGATCACCTTTATAGCGGATATTCTCGTGTCGGAGAAAAACAGGTAATACCTCTATATTTTTCATGGTCAACTGCAGTGTTGAAAAGGAGCGTATAGGAGAGGGATCTACCCACCAGGTAGCAAAGAAGAGATTGACAGGATAAGGATGTATAGCCAGATTCCAGGGGAAATTTCCCCCGGCTTCGGACCTTTCCTGAAGACCTTTATAAAGGTTACGAGCACTAATACCCCAGGTTGGAGAATGCCAGGTTGAATCCCAGTAGTAGGCTGTTGGAACATGTTGCCTTAAAAGGCGATGGTGCTTGCGCATGGAAATATCCGTAATCCTCATGGCGGTATGATACTGTTCCAGCAGAGACTCATTGCTGACCTCTCCCAGATTGTACCAGGCATAATGCATATTTATCTCGTTACCAAGAATAATGGTACATATCTGTCCGTATTTTTTATCTTCCCGGGTATAGCGGTCTGCCAAAAATTCTACTGACCCCCGCAGATATTTTATACCTTGTCCCGAAGTAACGTTAAACCCGGCCCAATGCCCGGGTTTTGTTTCATCAGCAACCACAAAGCCCGGAGGACGCAGGGATGAAGAATCATTTTTCCCTACATAATTCAACAGGACAATAAACACATTGATGTTGTTATCGGTAAATTTTTTAATTTCACTATCCAGGATATTCACAAATTCTTCGCTGAAATAAACCGTTTCTCCGTTTACATTAATCCGGTACTTTGTACTTACACCCCTGACTACAAAACGCCCCAGTCCGATATTTATATGTACATGTTTTGTGCCCAGAGCAATAGCATCATCGAGGTCTTCCACATTTGACAACCCCTTTTTTTCACTGTTGTGCATCAGCGGAAAAGACCGGGAAGTGCCCATTTCAAATTCGGTTACATAATGATAACCCCCAATCGCTGCCCGTGTACTTTTATTAATAAGCTGGTATTTGTTAAACATCACATCGCGACTGCCATCAAAACGGCCTGCGAGAATATGAGTCTGGTTACCTTCCCACATTACCCGATAGGAATCCTGAGAGCTGTACTGCTGGAATGGCCAGAGTTCCAGCAATTGATATTCAGCTTCCGAGGGTAAATGCAAACGCATGATAATATCATTTTCAAAGGCCTTTGCTATTTTGATTCCATGTGTCTGAGTGTCTTCTTCTGTAAGAAGAAAAATATCGTTTACATTCTGCACCGGATTATCAAGAGTGATACTTACGTCTTTATATCCATTCAATTTGAACACAATTTCTTTACCCGTTACAGTGTGCTTTGCAAGCGGAGCCTGTTTTACTTTTAGCACTCTTCTGCACTCAGCAGTATACAACAACGGAAAGGCCACAGACTGAGAACCTATCCCCCCCTTTAAAAAATAGAGCCCGAAAGCCCCTCCCCCTGGGAATAAAGGCAGACTATGGGCACCCGGGCCAACAGAGCTATTTATCACATGATGTAAAAGCTGACCCTTTACATTATATAAAGAAAGTTTCACCTTCTCTTTAATGAGCATATTCAGATGGATAATACCATTACTGCTCTTGATTTCATGGACTGATAAACCTGCTCCGGAAATATTCAACGTTTCTGAAGTTAACCTGAATGTTCCGTCAGCTGCCGAAGAAACCGTTACATCCTGCCCGGGCATGGATACCAGCACGTTTTCTAATGGCTCATTTAAAATATTAAAAACCCTTCCTCGCACATCAATAGCAGCGCCAAAAAGACTGTATGCAAGTGACACAATAAAAAGAACAATTATTATTTTTTTATTCATATCATCTTTGTTTTAAATTCCAGCGACTTCAGGTTTTATTGAATCCTTAAAGCCCCCCCCCTTAACAGAAATTGTATCAGGAATAATCATGATTAATTCAATTAATACCTACTGGCTAATCTACTTTATTTGATCTTTGCGATAAACCCCGACACCTCTATTTAAGACAATATCAACATTTTTCCGCTTTCCAGTATGAAGCACCAGGAAGCACATAAATCAGCCACAAAGCCCCTATCCATCTCCACATCTACGAGAGTGTGAGTGAACATATGTTCACGTAATTTCTACTAGCTGTTTTGGACTTTCCGCATTATATTAATGGTATTACTTTTTTGATTTTTTAAATGTTGGAGGGGGATCCAGTGGTATTAAAACATTTCTTTGTAATGGTGTTCACATTTAGTTTTTTATTTCTGCTTTCTACAGTGCATAGTGAATTATCAACCCAAAACGGGTGGCTGAATGTTGATGGCAAGATGATCTGGGGGCTTGGTCAGCATAATGGCTGGTGGAACAACTACCGTGCAAATATCACCCGAAATGACGGTACCAATATTGGTCCGAATCGCACAGAGGACCTGGACAAACTCACTGATGCCATGCTTAAATATGGCTACCCTGCCTTTGAACACTGTTACGGGCTTTGGTATGACCGGCGTAGAGATGATCATACCACAGGTTGCCGGGGAGACGCAAATGTACAAGGCCCTTTTTTAGAACTTCCCTGGGCCAGAAGTACTGAAGGTACGGCCTGTGACGGACTGCCAAAATACGATTTAACAAAATATAACGACTGGTATTTTGACCGGCTCAAAGCCTTTGCGGATTATTGTGATAAAAAAGGCACCGTAATGCTCCATAACTTTTATATGCAACACAATTTGCTTGAAACCAATGCTCATTACGCGGACTTTCCATGGCGTTCGGGTAACAGCATCCAAAATACCGGCATGCCTTCAAGTAATCCGGCCGCAAACGCTTTTTATGATACCACCAACACCGCAAGAAACGAACTCCAGAGAGCATACATACGAAAATGCCTGAATACACTGGGTGATTACCACAATGTAATCCATTTAGTTTCTGAGGAATATACCGGTGGAGCTGCTTTTATGAAGTTCTGGCTGAATACCGTACGCGCCTGGGAAAAGGAAACCGGGAAAACCGTAAAAATTGGGCTTGGCTGTACCAAGAATGTAATGGATGTATTTGAAGATGACCCTGACATCTTTCTTATTGATTTGCGCTATTTCTGGTACGAAAAAAACGGAAACCTTTATGCACCTGCAGGGGGGACAGAAGTTCCGGGAAGATATACCCAGGTTGGTACCATTAATAGCAGTACTTCCGCCGAGCAAATTTATCGGCAGACCAAAGAATACCGGGATGCACATCCTGATGCAGCCATCGTACACGGGTTTAACCCAGACAGGAAACTCCTCTGGTCTTTTTTAATGGGCGGTGGTTCACTGGCAATTTCATCTTTGCAATACCCTAATGCTTCTTCAAGCAACCCCTACCCTACCAGCTCCTACGTTGCCACAAAGGGATGGGACCAGGTACAGCATACCTATGAATTCATCGTAAATAATCTTCATGTTGATTTTTTAAATTTAAAAACCAGTGATAAAATCAAAGCAAATACCGATAATATCTGGTGTCTGGCTGATTCAGGCGTTAATTATCTTGTGTATTCCACCTATGGAAGAGAAATTGAATTGGATCTCAGCGGCGACCCCGCTGAATTTGACGCCAAATGGCTCGACCCTCGTACCGGTGCCCTTACTGATGCAAACGGAGGTAAAGTTACTGGTGGAAACACTATTAAGCTAAGCCCTCCCGGCGGAGACGACTATGCACTTTGGCTGAATAATCCAAATGTCGTTACTACACAAAATCCGACTCTTACCCCACAACAAAATATCAGCTTTTCACAAAATCCCGGAAGTGGGAATTTCATAATTTCTTTTCCTGAATCCTTTTTAAGTCCTTCCGTAATCATATCTGATTTAACGGGAAAGACCATTGCCCAATTTAACCATGTTCAAAATGCCCGTGTTACCTGGAAGACCGAAGGCATACAACCAGGAGTGTATATGATACAGGTTAGGACAGAGAAAAAGTCTTTATTTCGAAAAATTTTATTAGTGGGAAAATAACATTCATATGAAGACATATTGTGTAGTTCTCAAAACATTACTTTTCATTATCCTTTCATTGGGTATTACTATTACCTATACCTGGCCCCCCCAGGGCGCAGTATTTTGCCCTAGTGGCGTTCGTGATCTCTCTGAAAGTGAAGGAGCCCAAAAACTCATTCAATACGCTTCAAGCTATACCGATAGCACCGAATGGAAAGAACGTGCCGCCAATATCATTCAAGGACTTCGGGCCCAGATGAGCCTTGGCACCTACCCACAAAAAGATTCGTTAAAACCGGTATTTCACCATAAACGCAGCTACACCGGCTATACTGTCGAAAATTTTTATTTTGAGAGCCTGCCAGGCTATTTTGTGGCAGGTAATCTCTATTCCCCAACAGACAGCAGCAAGGCCCCCTACCCTGGTATTCTCTGCATTCATGGCCATTTCAATGAGCCGCCAAAAGTTGGTCGCTTCCGGGATGATATGCAAAAACGTTGCGCCACCCTGGCACGCATGGGAGCGGTGGTCCTTTCTTATGAACTGGTTGGTTACGGAGAATCTACACAAACAAATCATTGCTTCAAAGATGTCATGCCCCTTCAGGTCTGGAATAATATCCGTGCCTTAGATCTCTTACGGTCTCTTGAGCAAGTGGATACAGCCCGTATTGGTATGACCGGAGCTTCCGGTGGCGGAACGCAAACCTTCCTCACCTCAGCCCTGGACTCTCGCATTAAAGTTTCCATCCCGGTAATTATGGTGTCGGCTCATTTCTTTGGGGGTTGTATGGGGGAAAGCGGGAACGAAATTCACTCAGGAGATAACTATGAGACAGTGAATGCAGAAATAGCTGCTATGGCTGCCCCCCGCCCCCAGTTAATCATCTCAGATGGGGAGGACTGGACAAAAAACACTCCTGATGTTGAGTTCCCTTATATCCAGAATGTATATAAACTCTTTGGAGCAGAAGATAAGGTCGAGAACCTTCATTTACCCGAGGAAGGACATGACTATGGCTATTCAAAGCGAAAAGGTGCCTACACATTTTTTGCAAAACATTTTGGACTCACGTCAATAACCGATGAAACAGAAAGTATTGTTGAAGACATTAACCTCATGCGGGTATTTGACTCCAGTCATCCTCTTCCTGATTACGCACTAAAAACGGATGAAGAAATTTCGGAAATGTTGTATAAACCACCGGTTAACATCCACCATTTTAACCATCCTCTGCTTTTATTACGAATCCTACAAACAGGAAATGGCGACATCCGGTTCATTATTTCTCCTTCTATAACACAAAAAGTATCTCTCCAGATATTATCGTTAAACGGTAAAGTTATCACGACTAAACACTTTGAAGCAGGGAAACATTATTTCAAATGGTCAAAGAAGGCAAAACCGGCCACCTATTTAGCATTACTTAGGATTGGCAAAGATGTTACAGTGAAAAAGTTTACCGTAATAAACTAACTCGTCCTCCTCAATTTCAATCACTTAAACTGAATTTAACCTTTCTGGAAGTGGTTCCTTGTAATTCAGCAATAAAGACTCCGCTTGACACCCTCTTACCCTGTTTATCTTTACGGTCCCAAATCATATGTTGCTGATTTACAGAAAGCGTTTTAAGCAGAGAACCATTAACATCCATAATTTTGATGGTATGGTATTGATTCATATCTGAAAAATTAACACTACCCATGCCCTCTATCGAAAAGGTAAAGAATTCTCCTGATTTTAAAGAAATACGGGATGGTTCTTGAATAGTAAAAACATTATTACTGGTATCCATCGTTATATTGCCCCAGGCACTGATACGCAGACTAACACTGGTTGAAGGTGTGTTCGGAACAGTCCAATCATACTGGCCGGTATTGGGAATAGGCCCAACAATTTTTTGCCACACGCTGTCAATTTTATATTCCAATACAACACTGTCAATTTCTCCAGTGGTGGCCCAGTTAACAGAGCTTACAGAACCCCCATTCAATTTTTCCTGGCCATTTGGTGAAAAGAGAGTAATTTCTCTTCCGTAATAACTATTAAAAGCCTGGAACCATTTCTCAGCCATTTTTTCTTCACCCGTTGGCCCTGGATGGACATTATCATAAGTATCTGCTGCTTTATCAAATCCTTCGTTCTGATCCACCAGTATAACCGGAGATTCTGCAGTAGTAACAGAATTGAGGATATTTACAATTTCAACATTAAGCTCAGCTAGTTTGGAAATTTTTTCACTATCAGTAAGATTGAAAGGAATCAACTTAGCAAGAAAAACAACCACCTTGGGATTCGCACTGCGTAAAGCCTCAATTACCCCCTTCAACTCAGCAACTGAACTTGCCGTACTTTGTTTCTGGGCGGCATCATTAGTCCCCAGGTGAATAAGTGCCGCATCCGGTGTATAGGTTGCAAGCCATCCCGGAAGCTCAGCCAGAATCTGATCAATCCGCCAACCCCAATGTCCTTCATGATCAAGATCAAAATCTAAATCAGGTGGAATTTCTTTATCAAAGTTTTGATCCATACTACCCAAAAAATCAACCAGGTAATCAGCACCAATCAATTTTTTATAAAGCGGGTAACGATAAGTAGAATGATCTTTAGCCCCCTGGGTAATAGAATTTCCTAATGTAAGGACCCTAATCAGTTCACCTTTAATGCCTCTCTTATAATAATCATCGATTGCCTTAAACCATTTTACTGCCATTTTTTCTTCACCCTGTGGATTAGGATGAACCTTGTCATAGGTGTCCCCGGTCTGATAATCGGGATCAAAACCCGTATTCTGATCAACAATAATAATCGGTGATTGATCGGTTGATTTCGTGGCCTTAAGGGTAGGTATTTTAGAATTAAGCTGACTAATTCTGAAATTGGATTCGACGTTGGTATTCAAAGGTGTAATTTTTGCCAGAAAAATAACAATGTTAGGATTATCCGTTCTTAGTGCATCAATCACTGCCGAAAGTTCGTTTAGAGAACTTGCAACAGATTGATTCTGGGCGGCATCGTTTGTTCCAAGATGAATGATTGCTACATCAGGTGTATACCCGTTCAGCCAACCCGGTAATTTTGCTAAAACTTCATCTATCTTCCAGCCCCAATGCCCTTCATGGTCTAAATCAAAATCCGGGTTAGGATAGGAACCACTAAAGGGAACATTAAGGCTTCCAACAAAATCAACATTATAACCTGCATTAATTAATTTGTGATACAACGGTCTCCGATAGGTATTGTGCCCGTTATTCCCCTGAGTAATGGAATTTCCCAGGGCAAGAATTTTAAGAGGTTCTGCATGGACGGTCAGAGAAGTAAAAACTACAAAGACAACAACTATGAAATTCTTATACATATAAATTCTCCCGTTATTATGGCTTTTTAAATATTAAACCAGTCAGCAGTTTCAGCTTTTTTTCTGGAACAAATTTAATGAACTTACCGATGAAATATTAAAAGCCCAAAACATACGATTTTATCAAAAACCAATTACACTATAGATGTTCTTAATTTAGCTTATTTTCACTGATTTAACTATGCAATCGTCCCGTTTACTCTGGAAAATATCGGCTTTTTTCGCCTGTTTTCATATCAGCCAAAAAAAATCTGAGTCTGGAACAATCGAATTTCATAAAGGCTAAGCGGGGGGGGAAACAGTTGTCAGTTTCCAGTTGTCAGTTATAAAAAAAGGTTCCTCAGAAAGAATCTGTGGGTAGATTATCACGCTATTTTTCCAATAATCCAACACTCCAGTACTCCAATTTACGCTGCAAAAACAAAAATACGATGTTTAAAATCACCCACAGATTCTGCTATAGAACCTAAAATAACTTCGTTTGTATATAAAAAAAAGATTCATCCTTCACTTCAAAAATTTCTCTTTTTGGTGGTATGACCGACACGATGTGAAAATACCACCGAAGCCTGGATGGCGGAAAAGCGGCCAACGAGAATTAAATAAAGTGGCAACCTTTTCACAGTATGCCCCTTTTTTTAATAATGCGTAGCACTTACATAAACTGAGTACTGATTACTGACGACTGATTACTTTTTCCTCAAGAACTAGTCTGTTATTCCCTCGTAGTTAGGAACACAGGTTCCTTCATCCCAGTTATCTATGCCGAGAATCGGCTTGGCAAACTCAAAAGCCGCTTCCCAATTATCTGTTTCCGTAGCTTTATATACATCATAGATATATTTTTTCCGAGCTGGTTCATCCCAGGTCCAGAGTCCCATATTAAGCCCGGACTCTTCGTGAGATGAATAATGGCTGTGATAGATATACACCCCGATTTCAGGCATCCGTTTAACCTTGAGGTAAGCACAGGTCCAGGCAGCGGCCTGAAGTTTTTCCTTTCCTTCAGATTCATCAATAGAGTGAAATCCCATCTCGGTGATATCAATAGGACGGATTTTTCCTTTATAGGTAATATCTTTTCTGCGCAAAAATTCTGGCAGTACTTCGATATTCTTCATAGTCATAAGGGGGGTGTCGAGCTCCCGAACAGGATCTGGATCCCTCCACCACGAAGGCACAAACAGGCTTACCGGGTAGGGATGAATCGCTAGGCTCCAGGGGAAGTTCCCTCCAGCAATAGCCATATTGTGGAGGCCCTGGGTAAGGTCTATGCCGCTGATTCCAAAGGTAGGTGAATGCCATGTAAGTGCCCAGTGGTAGGTGTAGGAAACATGAATTTTAAGCTGTTTGTGATATTTACGAACTGCAACATCAGCGATACGTAAAGCATTGTGGTACTGCACCAGAAATTTGTCTTTGGTCTGGTATCCGATATTGTACCATGCAAAATGGGCCGTGAGCTCGTTTCCGATAATAATAGAATAGATTTGCCCGTATTGTTTATCTTGCCGGGTATATCTTTGTGCCAGGAATTCTATAGTGGCACGATAATACTTAATGCCTTCACCACTGGTGGTGTTAAAAGCAGACCAGAACCCGGGCAGTGTTGTATCAGGTATGGTGAAATCCGGGTGTTTAAGCGGTGAATTGGAATTCTTCCCCACCCAGTTCAGCAAAACCACAAATACACTTATGCCCGCATCTGAATACCGTTTAAAATCACGATCCAATGACTCAACCTTGCTTTCACTGAAAAAGACCCGTTCGCCATTAATATCGATATAGTACTTGGTATCACCACCACTCGTACGTACAAGAGTACTGAGTACGATGTTTTCATGAATATGTTTTGCGCCCAGGGCAATAACATCATCAATATCGTGTACGATTGAGATACCTTTCTTGATCGTGGTATCAAGATGAAGAGGAAAATCCTGAGAAGAGGCCAAACCAAATTCTGTGGTATAATGACAACCACCTATAGGGTTTCTTGTATCTTTTTCTATAAGCTGGTATTTATTAAACATTGCGTCGCGGGTGCCATCAAAGCGGGCAAGGGTTTGATGATCGGCATTTCCTTCCCACATCACATGATAACTGTCATTTTTGTTATACTCCTGAAACTGCCACAACTCCAGTAACTGGTATTGTTTATCTGGATCAAGATTAAGACGAAATCTGAGTTCATTTTCAAAAGCTTTTACGAGTTTAATACCTTGTTCCGCACCTTCGTCTGTGGTCAACAGTACAATTTCCTGCATATCTTTAGTAAGGTTATCAAGGGTAATCCGGAGTTCCTGATACCCCTCCTTAGTAAACACTATGACATTTTCTCCAGCAGCAGACTTAGATAATGATGGCGTACTTTGTTTATGAATAGCATTTTGAGCACCGGCAAAATGAAGCACTTGCATATTGACCTGAGACGAGCCAACGGTTCCTTTCAGGAAATACAACCCATAGGCTTGAGCATCAGAAAATATTGTCCGCTTATGGCTTCCTGCAGTTAGCAGCTGAGAAGGGAATTTTTTAATTACTTTGCCTTGAAGATCATAAAGAGAAAGTTCAATCAAAGTTTTTTCATAAACAGCCAGGTTCAATATACCGTTCTTATAGCTAATATCACTTTTTAAGGAAGAGTTGAGCCCGGATTTAATGGCAGTGCCATCATTTAAATCAAAAAGACCATCTGCACCAGTTAAATCTGAAGCACTCTCACTTGCTATGCTCACCGTAACATTTTCAAGTGGCTGGTCGAAGGTATTAATAACCTTACCGGTTACATTTAATTGAGCAAAAACACCTGCCGCGCAAGCCAGAACGATAAGTGCTGCATAGAAAATCCTATTTGTCATAAAAACCATCATATGTCCCTACCTTTTAGTGTACCTTTTTTCAAGCAATAAAGAAGATCAAAAAGCCTGAAAATGGATAAAAACGCTTAATATATACTAGGGAATCTATGCAATAATTATTCAAAAATCAATAGGACGATAATAATTCCGCTTCCTGTCAGGCAACTGTTTGGGAAGTTTGAGGAAAATTATTTAAATAATGACCTTGCAAAAATGAGCAAAAAAAACCTTCGAACAGTACTCTATACTATTCGAAGGTAGAAATACACTAAAAATTATTCAGGTTTGGGAATACCGAGATCCGCAGGGTTTTTCACTGCAAGCCCCAAATCATGAAGCATCCAGTTGAACTGAGATTCAATCTTAGCACTGATTGCCTTAGCTTCTTCACCGGATAATGCCAGTTTTATAGCCATCTGAGATTCAATTACCTGTTGAATTGCCTGCGAAGTCATTGCATGATCAAAAGCCTTTTTCAATTCAGCTTTTACTTCAAGAGGAGTTGCTGCAGGAATAGCTAAACCAATAAGCTGAGGCAGGGGAAGTACATCCTTCATTGCTGGCACATCATCTACAACAGAAGGTATAACCGCTACATCTTTTAAATCATAGGGGTCCAGTTCAATCATAGTGAGGGGTTTGAGCTTTTTAGCCTGAAGGTAAGGGAGAGCTTCACCTATAGAGATGTGAGCTACATCAACTTCACCAGATAACACCGCAAGAAGCGATGGGTTACTTCCGGTAAAACCAAGAATATTGGTTTTGATACCTGCGGCTTTCTCAAGAGCACTCCAACGGATACTCCAAAGACCAGGATAAACACTGGCAGCAACTTTCAATTCACCGGGAGTGGCTTTTGCATCTGCAAGCAGGTCTTGAAATGAATTGTATTTAGAATCTTGTTTAACAACTACTACACCGGGAGCTCCACAAGCCCAGAAGTAATCCCAGTCTTTGGCCGTTGTATAATGTCCACCGTTTCCGGGAAGAAACATAACCGTTTCAGAAAGTCCCCAGATGATGGTTCCGTTATAAGGTTGTTTTTTCCATACATATTCGGCAGCAGTTCCACCTAAAGCGCCTATCATGTTTTGTACAGTGATCTGGACACCCAGATATTCTTTCATACCTTCTGCAAGGGCCCGATTGACCTGATCGGTGCCGCCCCCAGCTGAGAAAGCGCATATAATTTTAATGGGTTGCGAAATTATCCGTTTCTTTTTGTCTTTATTACAAGAGAGAAGAAAAACAGATATTACCACAAGGACTGCTAATTTATTTAACATAGTGTTACTCCTTTTAACAAGTGAATTTAAAAAAAATGTTTCTTACTTTGTCATTGCCCGGTTCAACCGGACAATCCATCTTAATTTTTTGTTGCATTTTGTTTTTTTTCGTATACTGGATTCCCCGGTCAAGCCGGGGAATGACGTTTGGTTATTGTTGTTTAATTTGTTGCATATTAAGCTTTAAGTAATTCACCCGCTGCGGCAAAACCTGAGTGTCCCACTTGCAAGACAGGCACTTTTGAGTCAAAAGTCACCTGAGCCAGGCTGATTTGCCCCAATACGATGACATCTACTTCTTTTTCCAGTTTCTGCAATTCACCAATCACCATTTCGTCATGACCGGCAACATCACCATTCTGGAGCTTGGTAAAAGCCTCCTGGCAAATTACCGTTTTTATTTCAATAGCTTTGCCGGAGGCTTGTGATTCCAGTCTAAGTAATTCTCTGGTAGCGGGGGCACTGGTAGGAACAGTCGCAAAAACACCAAGCTTACCACCAATAGCAGCCGCTTCTTTGGCCATGGGCTCATCAATATTCATAATAGGCTTATCAATGAGCTCACGTGCAGCGCGGGTCCCCGGGCCCATTGTGGTACAGCTGCACATAAGTAAATCTGCTCCGGTAGCTGCTGCAGCTTCATAATACAACACCATGCGACGGATAATATTTAAGGTCGGACCCTGATTGTCAAGAGCCTCTGTTAAAAGAGAATCATCCATGATATTGATTATTTCCACATCAGGATTAGCTTCTAAAAAAGGTTCTGCAAATGGTTTGTTTATGGCATTGTAATACCATGGTACTGTATGAATTAATGCAAGTTTCTTTTTCATGATTCGTACTCCATTGTTTGTTGAAAGAAATCTGATTTGTACAGGAACATTCTAACTGGCCACACCTGGCCCTCCCCGTTTAAACGAAGGAAAGATCCTGTTTACTGTAGCTGAAAATTCTAAAAACACTCCAAAATCTGTTAAAACAGGCTATCAATGTAGCACCTATGCGTTAAACAATCAACCGCTTTGTCGATTTTTCACTTAACCGTAGTCAGTAGTAAGTAGTCGTTTATCAGTAAACAGTAAGCCGGATGTGTATAACCAATAAAAAATGCTCCGCATTTTTTGCGGAGCACACTTATTTACTGAATACTGACGACTGATTACTGATTACCCTCTTCAGCTTTAGCCGGAGGCATAATCATGTTTTTAATAAAACCAAATAGCCCTAATTGAGCGAGCACCAGAAGCACAATTGAAATAATCAGGATTATACAGATGGGTCGGGTATAAAATATAGAGAGATCACCGTGGGTACTCTGAAGAGCCCGTCGAAAGCCCGAGTTAACCATAGGCCCAAGAATAATACCAAGAATGAGTGGCGCAGGAGGTATATTACCCACTTTAAAAAGAATACCCAACACCCCTGCAATAAAAACCAGATAAAGGTCAAACACTTGTATATTAAGGGACCAGGCACCAATCACACATAAAGCCGTGATAATAGGCATTGTATAACAGGCCGAAATAGATAAAATTTTAGTAAGTGGTTTAGCCAGCAATAAGGTGAACACCCCCATGCCAACTGTTGCAACACACATATAAACAATAGCCTGATATAAAAAGGCCGGATTATCAATGACAAGCATTGGTCCCGGACGTATACCATGGATAAGAAGAGCCCCAAGAAGAATTGCCGCAGGAGGACTACCGGGAATACCCAGTGAAAGAAGAGGTATCAGAGCGCTACCAATACACGCATGGTTTCCGGCTTCCGCCGCTACCAGACCTTCATAAGATCCTTTTCCATATTTATCAGGATTTTTACTAATGCGTTTGGCAATTCCATAAGATACCCAGGCAGCCACATCTTCACCCACCCCGGGAATAAGACCAATGACCACACCCGAAACCCCAGAGCGAATTGCTGTGGCCCAGTGCTGGAATACATCCTTAAGAGACGTTTTCACTTTCTTAATTTCAGTAACTATTTTATTATTACTTGTACTCAAACCTTCAATAACCTGAGGTATTCCAAAAAAACCTATCATGACCGGTACAAAAGGGATGCCACCAAAAAGGTTGGCGTTACCAAACGTAAGACATTGGTGCCCGGAGAGTTCATCGGCCCCCACCATACCCACCGTAATACCAAGGGCCCCAGCCATCCAGCCTTTTATAGGAAGGTCCTGACCAGAAAGGGAACCCGATATCATAATACCGAAGAGAGCTATCAGAAAAAATTCAGCTGAGGTAAATTTTAATGACAAATTAGAGAGTACGGGTGTTAAAAACAACATACAGGCAACACCAAACAAGGTACCCATAACTGCAGAGATTTGAGAAACCGTAATGGCCTTGCCACCTTCCCCTTTCATGGACAAAGGCAATCCATCAAGGGCTGTTGCTGCACTGGCGGGGGTCCCTGGTATGCCAATTAGAATGGCGGAAAGAGCACCGCCTGATACACCGCCTACATACAATCCAAGCAACATGGATATAGCATAATGGCTGTCCATTTTGTAAGTAATACCGGCAAGCAAGGCGAGCCCCATGGTTGTGGTTAACCCGGGCAGGGATCCCACTATCATACCAATAAATGTGCCTAATAAAACAAGCCCTATTAACTCGGGAGCAAAGGAGCTTAACACTTCTGAAAGAATTGATTCTGTACCCATAATAAAAAAACAAACCTATGCTAAGGTAGAAGTACCTGCGCGACAGTACCGAAAAGAAAGGTCATTACTGCGGTCCCGATAACTCCTGTTAAAGCAATTTTTAACCAGGACCGGGATCCAAATATCAGCATTCCCACCACTAAAAATAAAAACGTTGAAGCCCAATAAGGAATTATCTCCCACAGGGCAAAAATATAGAGGCCCAACACAAAAAGGAAAAGAAACTGCTTACTTATAAAAAATGTCCAGAAGCTACTGTCTTTAGCACCGACAAAATATTTGAAAGGATTACCAGCCTGAAAAGCGGCTATGATACCAAGTATTGCTCCCAGAGTGAGCATAAGGCAACCCATAAAAAAAATCGTGGAACCGGGATTAGACACTTTAGGTAAACGAGCCAAAGACGGCTCAACCAGAATACTCTTCCCCTCTGTTAAAATCAACAAACTGAGTCCAACATAAATAAGCGCAAAGAAAATATCTTTTATGCGCTTTGATCGTTTTTCTGCTACCGGATCTACTTCTGGTTCTGCAAATAGCTGTTCAGGAGTAATATCTGCCTGTTCAGAACTGCAGTCTACTTTTTCATCATTCATAATTGCCTGATTAGTTGTTGTCTCTTGTACGTCCTATACTCGCAAGGGCAGAATTTATACCCCAGGTAAGCCTTACCCGCCAGTACCAATTCCGTGACGTTGACACTCTCTGTTTATTGTAGGGAAGAAAATTAATATCAGTGGTTCCCCCCTCCTGAAGAGAAAGACGCCAATGATCACTTGTAATAATACCGGTAATAAACAAATCTTTAAGGAGACTCCGTTTCATATATACAGCCCAACGCCAGTCATCCTGAGTAGAAAACCAGGTTTCACCTGGAACTGAAGCCATTTGAAACTCGTTAAAGCCTACAAAATTCGGTGTTTTATAATATTCTACCTCCAGAGCAAAAATATCCAGTAACCCAAAAGTAGGTACATGAAAACCAGCCATAATCGGCATCCGCTCGGTAATTTTCTGATAGGCAGTAAACTGGTTTTTTAGGCCCAGCACGGCAATTTCCGCATAAAAGTTTAATTCCTGGTCTGCGAATAAATCGCTCCCAAACAAGGGCTTGGGATCAAAATTAATGCGCCCCATAATTTTGGTACCCTCTTGTTTATAATAGGAGGAATCTATAATGGGTGTTGAATCAGGAGCATAGCTTGTATCAAGGTACAAGTTCAAATCTATGGGCTCATGTTCCATGGGGATAAGCCTGTTAAAAGTGATCCCTCCGCCTATTTCCAGAATGCCTGCCAGTTTGAGAGCTGTAATATAGGTTAATGAAAAATCGCCCTGATGATTATTAATCTTCTCATTAGTCAGTAACACATCGTGAGTATAAGCGCCTTCAAAAAGATTTGCGTTTAAATGAAAACCAAGTGCTTCAAATTTAGAAAAATCAAAATCACTAATAAGAAAAGGAGGATAAGCACCCGAACGCAAAAGATATTCTCCCAGATGAAAAGCATCGTTATTATACTTAAAATGTGTCTGTCCCACCGTCAAGGAAAGTACCGGTTCATCAATAGTTCCAATAAAAGCAGCACGACCAAAAACCTCACCAAGACTAATATCTTTTTCGGTATAATACTCAGGTTCCGCAAAAAGCCAACGACGGAATTTCATAGCAACACGGGTATGTAATTTTGTACCAATCCGGGAATCCATCCCCATAAGGGCAACCATAGACTGGTTCCATCTTAAATGATCACCTTTATCATCATCTCTTGCGTAATAATTATTTAATTGCCCCACCTGAAAAGCACCCACGCCAAAAGGGATCATTTCAGGAGAAACTAATACAGGTTCTTCATCGGCATTACCCCTGGACACCAATACAAAAGTACCGAGAACAAATGTCAGAAGCAAAAGTCTCATTAACATTCCCATACTGTAATTTTTATATGCCCCATTGTTCATTGAAAACTCAGACCACTATTACCAAGATCATAAGTTACTCGAAAGCGCCAATGCCAATGAGTTGAGGCAAGCATTCTCTCTTCAAAGTAACCACCATCTTCATAAGGATAACGGAAGTGATCACTGGCAATTAAACCCGTGACCGACCAGCCGGGAATAAGGGTCTTCTTGGCGTATAGGGCCCAACGCCAGTTGTCTCTATCAACAAATGCGTCCACACTTTCTTTTGCATCAGGATTAATATCCGGAATCAGCCTGTAAGGACTATTGTAGTATTCAATCTCAAAAGAAAAAATATCCAGGCAATTAAACGTTGGTATATGCATACCAAACATCACCGGCATGCGCTCTGACCGTTTGTCATAGGTAGTGCCATAATTCTTTACACCAAGTAAAGCTATTTCTGAATAAATTTTTAGATCATTGGGGCCAAAGGGTATCGCAGGAAGTAAAACTTTAGGATCAAGACTTGCCCTTGCTACCAGTTTCATTCCGCGTGGGGTATACCTTAGGGTATCGCCATCTTCAATAATCACTTCCCCACTATCATCCCTGGCATACCTCGTTTTAATGTTTTCTTCAAGCTTTTCCCAGGATACCGGAATCAAACGGCTATAACTGATACCAGCCCCTACATCAATAAAATCTCCCAAAGCCACACCAGCAACATAAGACAGCGAGTAATCACCATGGGGTTGATAGTTTCGCTCGCTCGATAAAACCAAATCCTGCCGAATTTTCCCATCAAGCAATCGGGATGAAACTCTCGCCCCCATAGCCTTATACATAGGAAAAGCAAAGTTATTAACTAACCAGGGAGAATAAGCACCACTACTGAGCAAATACTCACCAAGGTGCTTAGCGTCTTGATTATACTTGACATTTGAAATTCCACCGATCAGGTTAAACCAGGGACTCTCTGGGGTACCACCAACCGCATAGCTACCATATACTTCGGAAAAATTAAAATCATCGTTAAAATCATTAGGGTTCTGAAACACTAACCATTGTTTCCCTCTAACGGCAATTACAGAATTGAATCGGGGAGAAAGCTGCACTTTGAAACCCAACACCCCCAGAACGTCCTGGGTCCAGCGAAGGTGGTCATTTTCATAAGCTGGATTATTGACCTGTCCACCTTGATAAACAACAATACCAACAGGAGTGATACCGGTAGTTTTCTCTTCCGATTCATCCCCAATGGCGTAGCCATTCACTCCTACCAGGAGTAAACAGCACAACCCAAACAAAATTTTCATTACATAAACCTTTCCAGAAAAATGGAAACTATTTTTCTAATTCAGTACTGTTTTAGAACAGCTTATTTACTGTTTTTCTTTAAAAAATAAATTCCATTCGACAAACCGTCAAAGCTGTTTGTTTTGCCAGAAAGACCTTTCACTTCTTTACCCTTAATATCATAAATTTGGATATCAGAACCATCAAGCTCAGGGGCTCTTCCGTTGATTAATACACTCTTCTTGTACAATTGAAAACCGGGTTCAGCGACCATTTTATGGTCAATGACCGGATCAATATAGTGAAAACGTGCATAAAGAGCCACTTCACCACTTACGCCCTCAGGTAAAGGAAAAGTATTATCCGCACCGGTCACCGTAACATTTTCCTGTATTGTAGATTCACCCGTGACACAGTTGTACCAGGTCAAATTCCATACTTCATTATCAGCTTGGGGAATTTTCATACCCTTGAAACCCATATCACCTGTAGCATTCACATTGTATCCGATATAGACACTATCGCCACCAGCAAGGGTATAATGGGTCGCTCCATTCTTCAGTTCATCATGAGGAGAAGTCAAATGAAAATCTGTTGCATTAAAAAACTTATTGTGATTTCTATAATCGACAAGTTCCTGCTGTTTAGCATTGATAATATCGGTACGCAATTGCATTTGCACTGCACCGCCACCCATGGTACCAGCCCACATTCTTTTACGCCAGACATCATCACGGCCCGGTGCGGTATTCTCACCCATGTTTATACTAACCTTAGGACCGAATGTTTTAAAGCAATTAACTGCACATTTATGCCAATCATCATCTACAGAAGTATTACACTGGACCACAAAATGGTTTAACGCCGCAGTCTGGGCAACGATACCTGCTGCAGAATTTATATACTTCTGATCTGACATATGCATGGTATGAATACTCATCATATGATCGTGAGGATCATATTTTCTAACTTTATTAGCGAAATCAGCTGCACGTAAATCATTACCACCTTCATTACTTTCTTCTGCAAAAGACCAGATTAAGTTTTTGAGATGAGCAAAACGCTCCACAAGCTGTTTAATATTTTGTTCTTCTTCAGGATGGACGGTTGTCCTTGTTCCCCAGTAGTTTTTGTTATCATCATAAAAGAACAACAGAATAACAATACCGTTGGTATCAGCATGAGTTAAAAGTGCATCCCATTCATCAAGAGCGCTTGGGTCATAACCGTTATTTGGATTTCCTCCAACATAAGAACTTGCATTTGGAGTATCGCCACTAGCATCAGCCATCAAATAAAGACAGTTACCGCCATGTTCAATCATCCTATCAATCATTTCTTTTCTTTGTGACTTCCAGAAAAAAGCCTCCGGATCACCAGGGCCTCCCACCATAACTTGAGTATGGTTATGAGTTAAAGAGTCCCAACGCACCAGCCATTTTGGGTGTTGAGGATGAGGGGCTATTTGCCCGTGCTGGTAATTGTTGGTATCAGCTTCATTCGCATCCAATGAAAATACCGGTACTGTGGCAAAAATAGCCGTGAAAATTAAAATACTCTTTAAAATAACAGCTGTTAGCTGATTCCAATTCCGCCCCATAATATCCTCCTCTTGAATTTCTCAGTTAACTGGGAATTATACTAATGAATATAAGCTATAATTCGTTTTTACCCAACTAGAAATTAAAAAAACCATTAGTTTTCACGTTCATTTTTAAAGAAATCCATTATAACTCATTTATATTAAACACTTTATAGTTTTAAAGTTGATTTAAACATTATCCAATATTTTGTATAATGAATACAAAATATTGGGTTGGAATACAAAAAGTATAGCTGATACGCGCTGTTTTTGGCGCAGTTTTCCCGTGAACCTGTAACACTACCTGGTTACTCAGCTTTCAAAAAGCTGAACCCCACGGACAGAGAGCCTTTTCGCTCTTCTAACTGATATTTCAGTGTTTTACTCCGGACCAGATTCGTACCAAAAATTTGCACTGCACCTGGGGAAAAAGCAGATTCAATCAGAGTTGAAGCATAATTATAATGTTCCGCATTCTGAATTTTCATGCCATCCGGCATCTGAATCGTATCGGGGGGCACCAGGATGGATTCACTTCCCAATACAACTAAACGATTGGGCTTGAAAATCATTTCATAATCATCAGAAAAATCTTCTGTTAGAATATCCAGCTTCACAACAGAGCTATCCCCGT
>JADFYW010000319.1 GCA_015232855.1 Fibrobacteria bacterium | reverse complement strand
TTGACTTATCCGTAGGTGCCAATATGTATTTATCCGGCGTTGTTGCCGGAATGCTTATAGAAAATGCCGGTATGCCTGCCTGGGCCGCACTCTTTGTGTGTCTTGCGATAGGGGGGATTATCGGGGCCTGTAATGCTTTTTTTATTGTGAAATTGCGGGCGCTTGCCTTTGTTGTTACTCTCAGCATGATGATTACCCTGCGTGGTATCGGAATGTATATCACACGATCCATTCCTATAAACTTTCCGGAATCAGTTACTATGATGGCAACCATAAAAGTGCTAGGTTTTATCCCTTTGCCGGTTTTTATTTTTGGTATGGTTGTTCTTATAGCATGGTTGTTTCTGGAACGTACGCAATCCGGCAAGCAAACTTATGCGGTAGGATATAATGACAAAGTTGCCCGGACTGCAGGTATAAAAACAGGAGCTATCCTTACAAACTCTTATATAATTTGTGGTATGTGTGCAGGTTTGGCCGGGTTTATTTCCATTGCCCAACTGGGCATCTTAAACGCTGGTTTTGGCGAGGGAGAAGAGTTTAACGCGATTGCTGCAGCTGTTTTGGGCGGTACCAGCCTGTTTGGTGGTATTGGTTCTATATTCCCGGGCACGGTACTCGGTACCATTATGATTCAAATGGTCCAGGCCGGGCTGGTTTTTGTAAATATAGATTTATACATACAGCCTTTGGTAATGGCTACGGTAATTTTTCTTGTAGTTTATATCGATAGTTTAAGGAATCGTCAGATCAAGAAACTTGCAAGGCGCAATATTATCAAAGAAACAGAATCCTGAAAAATGGAAACTATCATTTAGCCTGTTTTTTCGCCAATTTTACTGATTCAGTTGTTAAAAACTCTGTTTTGTCTTATACTATTATTATTGTAGGTAGTCTATCAGTTTCTTATTGGGGGAAAATAATGGTTAAAATAGTAGTATTCAGTTTGTTTTTCTGGATTTGTTCTTCGGTATTTAGTGCTTCTGAAAATGGAAAGTTTACGGTTGCTTTTTGGGGTGATTCCCGTTCAAACAGTGGTAATGCATTTTCGGAAATCAGTGGCCACCTAATCCGGGAACGTGGGAAAACCATCGATGTACATTGGCAGAATGGGGATTTCACATCAAAAGGAGGCGCTTCAGATTGGGCTACTGCATGGAAATTTGATAACGTACGGGAAGCTTGTGTTAAGGATTATTTTTACATGTGTACGAGTAACCATGATTCGGACCGAGATCAATATCAAGCCAACATGGCTGACATTTTGCCATCTAATGGAACAAATGTGTATTATTACTACAAATCCTGGCCGGTTCCCGGGAGCCAAAGAAGGGTTCATCTACTCTCTTGGGATGGATACTTTTCAGATGTAACCACACAAATAAATTATTTTAAAGACAAGCTAAAAGATGTGAATCCAGATGACTGGATAATGTCTTTATGGCACTGTCCCTCTTTTCCTTATATGACCTATAAATATCATGAAATAGAAGGCTTTCATAAGCTGGCAGACTTTATGGAATATCTTGCTCCTGTGGGCGGAGACATGGTTTTTAACGGTCATGCCCATGTATATGTTCGTACACATGTAATCGCTGCAAATGGAGATCTGGCAGAAACTACAGGTGGGACTAATACTTCACATACTTCTGCTGATACCACAAAAGGATTTGTTCATGTAGTAAATGGTCGTGGCGGGGTGTTTGGTGTTCGGGAAAATGACAATAACTGGGGTAAGAATGCTTTTGATCCTGGCCTGGATAATTCGGAACAAATCGGCCTTATTACCTTTCTCCAATTTGATGATAATACCATCTATCTGAATACCGTGAGAATAGGTGATGATTACGATATTATAGATACCCTTGACAACTGGACCTGGACCAGAGGGCCTTCTATGAAGCTTTCTAATGATTCTATTGCGCCGGTAGTTACAGTAAATGTGCTGCATACCGCTGATAATACTCCTCAGCTTTCAGGCACAATTGATGACCCCACTGCAACTATTACGGTGGATGTTGCAAGTCAGCAATATACAGCTACAAACAACGGGGATGGTACCTGGGTGCTTCCTGATAATACCATCAATCCTTTGGGAAGCGAAACCTATGATGTGACGGTTACAGCGGTTGATACAGCAGGTAACATTGGAACTGATATCAGTACAGATGAGCTCTCTGGCATTGAAGATGGAAAATTACCTGGTTCAGCTTCTCTGGCTTCCGGGGCTATTCCGGTGTATTCGGACGGAAACGGTGGAATTCGCATCAATGTTCCTTTTGATGTCGCTTATTCTATTGATATCCTCGATTTACAGGGAAAGAACGCTGCGTCTTTTTCCGGCACACGCCGCGGTGAACGCCATTGGAATAATCCTGAAAAAGTTTCTGGTGTATTTTATGTGGTTCTCCATATGGCAGGAACAAATTTTTCCCGAAAAATTCTGTTGATGAATTAATACCTCTGTTCAAGGCCTCCCGTAGGCCTTACCTCTGTCATTTCGAGATTTTCTCCGTTTTGGAAAATTGAGGCAATCGTCTTCTCTAAATAAGATAATCTGCAAATCTCTGTTTTTGTTTAAATATCG
>JADFYW010000318.1 GCA_015232855.1 Fibrobacteria bacterium | reverse complement strand
TAAACCTGTATTTTGGCGTTTACCTGCTTATGCACAAAGCTAAACATATCCTGGCGCTTTAGAAAAGGTACCACCCTAGTTTGAACCGGTTTGCGCCCAAATGGCATATCACGTAAAATAAAATTTTCCATATCCCCATAAATTGTCTGGGTAAGCGTTCGGGGTATAGGCGTCGCACTCATATAAAGTACATCAGGATCCTTCCCTTTTTTTATGAGGGCCCCACGCTGCGCCACACCATAGCGATGCTGCTCATCAATAATAATATAACCCAGGTTTTTATATTTCACATCTTTACTATAGAGGGCATGAGTACCAATAATCACCGAAATACCCCCCGTTTCCAGTTGTTTCAGAACTACTATGCGCTCAGAGTGCCCTGTACTGCCTGTTAGCAATGCTACCGGGATACCGAAGGGAGTAAGAAGCTTTTGAATTGATTCCTTTTGTTGCAGTGCGAGAATTTCAGTGGGAGCCATAATAGCAACCTGGTACCCTGCTTCAACAACAGATAAGGCTGTTGTCACCGCAACTAACGTTTTCCCCGATCCCACATCACCTTGCAAAATACCGAAAAACTGGGAGGGCTTTATCAAAAATTTATTAATATCCCTTATGCAATCAATTTGTCCTGGAGTCAGTCGAAAAGGAAGCTTATCTTCCAATTGTTTTGCCAATCCGCCTGAAGCGATATAAGCTTGCCCCCTTTCTTTTCTCAAGAGGATACTCTTTTCCATTCGCATACAAAGGGGAAATAATTCCCTCCATTTTAACTGTTCATGTAATAAGGGAATTTGCTGTATATTATCGGGATCATGCAGACTTCTAAGCAGTTTCGCTTCAGGTAATAAACCCTGATTCCGTAAAAGTTCCGCAGGGATTTTTTCTGTAAACCCTACTTTATCTAAAGCTTCTAAAACTGCTTTTTGAATAAACTTATGTTCAACTCTTGCATTTTGCATACCCTCTGTTAAAGGATAAAAGGGAACAATCTTTCCTACTGGTTTTTCGTCCTTTTTTAGGAACTCAAGCTGGGGATGTACGATCTGCAGAATTTGAAAACACCCTGGTATTCCATACACAGATAAACGCTGCCCCACCGTAAACCTTTTAGCCCAGAAACTGACCCCATTAAAATACACCAGGTCGATTACTCCGGTCTCATCTTTTACCTGCACAATGAGGCGTTTCTTGCGACCACCACCTTTCTCTACTACATCTGCCACCTCAGCAATGAAATTTGCTTCTTTATCTGGGTGTAAAGACGAAATCGGAGAAAATACAGTTCTATCTATATATTTTCGGGGTATATAATAAACCAAATCTTTCAGGGTTAGAATACCTGCTTCAGCGAGTATTTTCTGTCGTTTTACTCCTATTCCGGTTATTTTCCCCAGTTCAGAACTTTTCATAAACCAGGTTAAGGCTCCATTAAAGCAAAACCAGTGGTTTTATCCAACTTCCTTATAGCAGTTGAGTTGGTAAGTTCTCTCAGCACCAACTCTCCCACATGCCAGATTTTTACACCTTTCCTTACGCACCCGGTAATTGTCTGCTTTTCACGGCCACAAGCAAGATGCATATGTAAAACAGGCTCGCCCTTTTCATTGGGAAATAGAGTGCCCGTCCCTGTTGCTTCATAGGCATCTTCCAGGGTAAGTTCCATGGGAATAACCGGGCTGGCCTCCCGATCTTCTGGTCCAATGATAAGAACACTCCCTTTGTCTACTCCGCCAACAAAAGAAAGTGATGCGGCTTTCACATTTTCTTTTTGAACCAAGCGTTCAATGCATTCATGAAGAATATCACCATGTTCAAGCCTGATAATATAAATACGGCCGGGATCCGCCTGAGAAAATTTCATAATTTATTTCCATCCATTAATATCTTTAGGGCGCTTGATAGTGTACGTAACATAAATTGAGTCAACCGTTATTATTATAAGAACTCACCTATTTTGGTTTAGCACCCTTTTTCTGTAAATATTCACATACCACATCCCGTACAAACAGTGTGGAGTCACTTCCGGGAACAAGGTTCACCACTTCAGGGCCCAGGTATTGTTTACTGTGCTGGGCAACAAAATCACAAGTTGCAACCCGAAATACTTTATCTGTCTCAAATTTAATGTTCTTTGATTTCATTTCTTTTTTTAAAGAGTCACTCATTGTAACTCCAGGAATATTTACCAAAACCGCCCGGTTGCTGAATGGCTCTATATTCCAGATTTGCCGTTTAAGGAGTGTACCAGGCGAAATTGAATCCCGAATCCCACCCAGGTTATAAAAACCAAAATCAGCTTTTAATTTTTCTTTCAACGCCTTTTCAAACAACTTCTTTACCTGGTGACGATTATAAGAGGACTTAATTTCTGTAAGCGGAACATCTACGGTATCTCTTACTTTGCTTTCCCATTTTTCTACTATTGCTTGTACCGCAGAGTCTGGTGCAGGAAGATCACTGGCTTTCACTACTTTCAGTTTTATTTTTAATAACTTATTTGCAGAAGTATCTACAAGAGTCTTAATCACATTTAATGCCTTACCATATTCACTCACCTGGTAGATGTGGGTATTGCCAATTTTCATACTATTTTTCACTGATTCATTACTGTGTCCACCAATGATGATATCAATACCCGGGAAAGCCCTGGCAATTTTTTGGTCTTCTTTAAAACCAAGATGGGATAACAGGATAATA
>JADFYW010000317.1 GCA_015232855.1 Fibrobacteria bacterium | reverse complement strand
AAAAATTATTCATTTCAACAAAATAGTATTGTTTGTTGTTAAGCTCTCGATTCCGAACAAGTCGGAATGACTGGATTTTGGCAATTTTTTACCTGTTCATCCTTATACCCATAGGGCATAAGTTTCATTGAACATAATGCATATTCCATATGTATTCTATTCAATTCAGCTTAAAGTTGTGCGTATGGGACAAGCCGGAATGACTAGCTTTAGGACATATGTCCCTTAACTTAATGACATTGACTGAATACTGATTTCTCATTACTACTTTCTCATACCAATCCATGTCTGAAAAGTTTACTTTTTGGAATAACCGGTGTTGGCCCGGTTTTTTACTTTAATTGGAAGACAGGTTATCATGGTAAATATTAAAACCGAATCTTCAGAAAATCCCGGGATGAATTTTATTCCTACAGAGTTCCTGCCCGGGGGAGAAGACGAATATCATCTTCGTAATCTGCAAAACCCCAAACCAGATGGATATTGGCGTCATCTTCTATCAGGGGAAATTGAGCGCTTGGTAAAGAATGGAAATAGCTGCGATAACTGGGACCATATTCTGGTAACAGAGCGTTTTAATTCCCGCCAGATAAAGAGTTCTCATTTTTTCGGTCTGGTAAGGATTGATAACATGGAAAAAGCCATGCTGGAGCATCATGATCTCCGTGTGCCTTCTGGAATAACGAACAGCCGGATTATTTCCTGTGATATAGGTGAATGCTCAGCTGTGCATAATGTGAGTTATATGGGGCATTATATTTTGGGCCGCTATAGCCTTCTCATGAACATTGATGAAATTCATACCACCAATTATGCAAAATTTGGTAATGGTATATTGAAAGATGGTGAACAGGAAAACCTCAGGGTCTGGGTGGACCTTATGAATGAAACCGGTTGCAGGAGAGTGCTTCCTTTTGACGGCATGATAACTGCAGACGCCTGTATGTGGGCAAAATTCAGAGAATACCCTGCACTTCAGGAACGGCTTAAACAAATTACCCAACAGGGCTTTAGTTCACAACGGGGCTTTTATGGTACGATTGGAGAGCACTGTGTGGTTAAACATTCCAAAATCATTAAAGACGTAAAAATTGGTTCGCACTGTTATATTAAAGGGGCAAATAAACTCAAAAATCTGACCATAAATTCGAGTGAACAGGAACCGACCCAAATAGGAGAGAGTGTTGAGATTGTAAACGGTATTATCGGCTTTGGATGCAAGGTGTTTTATGGATGTAAGGCCGTCCGCTTTATGATGGGGAATAACTGCAAACTTAAATATGGTGCCAGATTGCTCAATGCATTTCTGGGGGACAATTCCACCGTTTCCTGCTGTGAAATGTTGAATAATCTAATTTTCCCAGCCCACGAGCAGCACCATAACGATTCGTTTTTAATTGCGGCATTGGTGATGGGACAAAGTAATATCGCCGCAGGGGTGACTGCTGGTTCAAACCATAACAGCCGTTCAAATGATGGTGAAATTCAGGCCGGTCGGGGTTTCTGGCCCGGTCTTTGTTCTAACATTAAACACTCTTCCAAATTTGCCTCTTTTACCTTACTTTCAAAAGGGGGATATCCTGCTGAAATTAACAATCCGCTTCCCTTTTCATTATTGAACACGGATGATGCCAAAGAAGAATTGCAAATAATGCCCGGTTACTGGTGGCTCTATAATATGTATGCTCTCGCACGAAACAGCTGGAAGTTCCAGGCAAGAGACAAACGAATTACCAAGGCTCAGAATATTGAATTTGATTATCTTGCCCCTGATACGGTTGAAGAATTACTGACTGGCAGAAGTTTACTGGAACAATGGACCGGGAAATCTGCCCTGGCTGCAGATGGAAAATCACCCGATACCATCTCAACTGAGGAATTTGCTAAAATCGGGGGGGAATTGCTCAATGGAAAAACCCTGGATCTGGATGTGTTCGCAGAAGGTGTAGAAAATTCCAGACGGAAAACCCGGCTGTTAAAAGTCAGGGAAGGTTATCAGGCCTATGGTGAGATGCTCCATTATTATGCGGTTAAAAATCTGGTGTTGTATATGCAGAATAGTAAAAAACCTTCCCTTAAAGATATGCAGGAAAATTTTTCGGGTGAAAGAGTGAAAGATTGGACGAATCTGGGAGGGCAGATAATTCCTCTCAGAGATGTACAAAAAATCATGGATGATATTCAGTCCCATAAACTTGGCAACTGGGATGATATTCATCAATGTTATAACCAATTGTGGGAAGGGTATGCTCTTCAGAAACAGAAACATGCCTATGCTGTTTTACTTGGTTTACTGGGGACAAGTACGTTAACTAAAAAACAATGGAGCACGGCTTTGAATAAGGCTGTTGTTATTCAGGAATTAATCCGGGACCGGGTTTATAATTCCAGGAAGAAAGACTATGATAATCCGTTTAGACTGGCAACCTTCCAGAATAAGGAGGAAATGGATACGGTGATGGGTTTTGTAGAGGATGACAGTTTTGTACAGCAGGTGAAGGAAGAGACTGAGCAGTTTAAGAAAACTATTGAGGGAATGAAGAGTTATCAGTAATCAGTTATGAGTTATCAGTTTAAAAAGAGTGGCTTCGCCAAATTTTTATAAAAAGGCATATCTATTATTCTTTCTGATAATTGACTACTTGTTACTCAATGTCATTCAGTTAAGAAACATCGTTCCCAAAACTAGTCATTCCCGCTACGTCGCATGCGCATCAACTTAAGGAAAAATAAGTGAAAAATATGCCAGAAACCAGTCATTCCGGCTTGTCCGGAATCTTGAA